>JANMVK010000727.1:0-13219 GCA_031392725.1 Pseudobdellovibrionaceae bacterium | reverse complement strand
GAGCGATCTGGTCATGTTTCCCGGAAATAATCCGTCCACGGCCTGCCCGCTCTCCATGAGGGGCAAGGTCCGGCGCTCGAAATCCGGGAGCGCGCGTTTAATGAATTCACCACCGTGGATTTGGCCGACACCCTGTCTGCGATCGGGATGACCGTCGATCCGCAAGTGCTGAGCTACCGGCATGTTTACATTGACCTGGGCATGCGCAAAGAAATCCCGGCATCCACCGAAGCCGGCGCGGTTGAACGCTTTGATCAGGCCACCGACTTGCGCCCCATTTTTGCCCAGGTGCGTGCGCCCATGTTGATCTACTTTTCAAAGGATGACCCTATTCTGTCCAATCCCAATGAGCGGGGAGCTCAGTCGAAAGGGCTTTATAGGATCCTTGGGGAGGCCGCGCAGAATCCCCACATCACGGTTTTCAATCCTCCCTTTGGTGGACATATTGGCGCGGTGCTGGATGGTATTTTCGAAGAACTGATCGCAACTTTCTTTAAGCCTTGATACCTTTTTCGGTGTGGAACAACACTTGCGTGAGCTGGCCGCCCTAGGCCTCAATATATTTGCGTCCTGCCGGGTTGATCGGCTTCCTGAGGAAATCACGAGCGCTCTGACCTCTGGCGGAATCACGCTCGACCAAAATCAAAGTCTATGCGTGATCGGTCACGGCGGTAAAACCTTATGGACGCATTTACCCAAGCCCGTGTGGGAAGCGGACCATCCCGTGGATAATTTTGTTTTGCGGCATGTGAACCGTCTGAATGAGACGGTGTTTAAAGATTCCACACTGAAAATTTTGTATCCGAGTCCCGAGCATCAAATTCCATTGCAAAAAATTGGACGGTTTTTGAATATCGGCCGGCCGTCGCTTTTGGGTCTCGATATAAATTCCGGGTTCGGGGTATGGTTCGCCTACCGGGCGGCATTTTTGACCAACGCGAAGGTGCCGGAGAAATTTTGGACTGAGTTTAGATCGCCGTGTGACACCTGTGACGACAAACCCTGCCGGGCGGTGTGTCCCTCAGGAGCCGTGGGCGTGGCGCCGGAAAAATTTAATCTCTCCGCCTGCGCGGTCTATCGATTTTCAGAAAATTCCAAATGCGGTGACCGCTGCTTGTCGCGAATGAATTGCTCCTACAAGCCTGAGCATCAATATCCGCTGGAGCAGCAACAGTACCATATGGGCCGGACGGCGCATCTCGCCCGCCTGCGCGTTCATGTTTAAAAAACGGCTGGCGGTGCTGGGTGAGCTGACTTTGGCCTTCGCGATCTATTGGCTTAGCAAAAGTCCGACAATCGGAAATATCCAATTCAACATGTTTCAATCCCGCGACTTGGACCGCGCCCGCGCGCTGATCAGCGGGCAACCGATTTTTTTTGGACCCGAGGCGACCGGAGGCGGGCATCTTCCGGGGGCGTTTTTTTACTATCTTGCCGGTCTTCCCCTGTGGCTGGGCTTCGACTGGCCTGGGGTCTATTACTTGATGATGGGGCTCAGCGGACTGACGGCCGCGGTGTTGTTTATGTTTGCCCGCCGCTATTTCAGTTTTTGGGCGGGGGCGGCGGTGTTTTTGGCGTACCTCACTTCGGCCGGGATCCGGGGCAATCTGGCCGACTTTAATAACTCCAGCTTTGTTTTATTGTTCGCGGCAGCCGCAGCCATTGGCTTGATTCTTTTATTTTCCGGATTCGCGGCAAGGCGCGCTCAGATTTGGCTGTTGGTGTGTGTGGCCTTTGGTTTTGGAGTTCAACTCCACATGACCATCATGCTGTTCGCGCTGGCCGCGTTGATCTTGCAGATCTTTGCGAGAAAATTAAAATTGCGCCCACTCAGCGGGAGTGAGTTTTTTCCGGGAGCCGCGGTTTTTAATTTAATACTGTCGCCGTATTTTATTTGGAGCGCGGCCGGCGCCTGGGGATTTTCCTTCGGACAGCCCACGTTCCCATTCACCGGAGGCCTGATAAACGTAGCCGATTTTTTTGTCCAACGGACCGGCGACCAAATTCCCGCAGCGGCTGGCCCGTTTATGCAGTTTTCCGGTTATTTAATTTCGGGTCCCATCTTGATTGCACTGGGCTTGTGTCTTTGGGGGAGCCAGATCTTGAGTCTCCCGCAAGTCCCCAGCAAGGAATTTTTAAAAAAATACGGCGTGATTGTCCTGGTGTTTGTGGCTTGCACCCTCGGAGTGACTTTGCCATTGATGGTGGCAAACAAAATTCGGCTTCGCTATGGAGGCTGCGCGTTTTTATCGCTGATTTTACTCGTGCCCTATATTGTCGAACATTTGCGAACGCTGACGAAAGTACGGCAGTGGCAAACCGGCGCGCTTTGTGTCGCGGCGGGCGCGACGCTGAGCCTATTTCAGAGCCGGCTCACGCGGGGCTTGGAAGGCACGCTTAACGACTTAACCGTTGTGTCACGGGCGATTGTGCAGCAGACCGGCTGGGATTATGAACACGCCAAGTTGCGGCTGTATTATCTCAATCTTCCTCCAACCTGGAGTCTTCGACCTGTGTACCAAGCCGAGTTTACTAAGCTCGAACAGCCGCCCACAAACCGGCAGCCCGATGGATATTTTTTCGGCGCGGTCGATGAACGATTCTTAAAGGGCGCCGACAAGAAAATTTGGATCACAAGACGGGTGGAGCGATCCATGGCGCAGGGAATTCACGATGGTCAAATTCAGCTAGGTGAATTCACCCAACCCGCGGCTCATTTTGTAATTGTTCCTTATTTTGTGACGGACAAGAAAAAGTTTCCCGCTTCATTTCACAACCGCGCGAGCGAGTATGACTCCAATCAGGATCAGGTGATCAATCAACTGCTGGCTGAAAGCCAGGTCAAGCCTAGGCAAGCCATAGCCGCGGTATTCAACAACTGTCCGAATCAACCCGACCACTGCCGGATCGTAATGAGCGCGGAGAGCTCGAACTTGGCCGACCCATCTCAACCCGTGACTTTGCGGGTTTTAGGAATTCCATTGGCCTTCGCCTCAAAATCCCTCGCACCTTATGTGAATCAAATTTTGTACAGACCCGTCGCGGTCTTTCAGTGTGATGCAAAGACAGTTTCCGTCGAAATGGCGCATCTTCTAGGAACCACACCCCAGACACCACCCTGGGCGGAGAACAATAGTCTCCAAGCTCCATACACGCGGGAAATCCAAGTGGATTGCAAGGGGCCGGTCCGTTCCATTAGCCTGGGATACAAACACGCGGCGTTCACGCATCATCCGGACCTCAGGCAACTCCGGCCGGCGGTCAAGCTCTTTACCTTTTGATAATTGCCTCGGGAAAAAGTCCTGTATCATTGTGAGACGGCGCTCCATCGAACAAAGTGAATTTGTGGGTAGAAATTTCCGATAGTATAGGAATGCGTTCTCCGGATTATGCGGCCCTCAAACAGGAAATTGAAAGTTGCGTGCGCGCCCATCGCATTGGCGCCGCTCTTAAACTGATCCGCCGGCTGAAAATCAAAGATGTGCCTGAGCCTTTCCGCGGAGAATTTTCGCAGCTGGCCCGCCGCTGTAATGATATCCCGCGCGCGATAAAACTCTTGTACCCGAATATCTATAAGAAAAAGAATCCCACGGCCAAGGATCTGATCGAGTATGCCTCGACCATCCGCAAAGCCGGGATGATCAAACAATGCCGCTTGCTGCTCGACCGCGTTCCTCCATGCGCGGATGTCCACCTGCACCGGGCTTACTGTTTCACTCATGAATGGGATTATCCGGCGGCACAAACGGAACTGGAAAAATACCTGAGCCACCAGGGGGTCGGCGAGTATCAGCGTTGGGTGGCCACCACCAATTTAATTTCGTCGATGGTGGCCAACGGCCACACTGAGTCCGCTCTGATTATGCTAACGGACTTAAAAACTGAAATCGGCGAGCAAAGCCGCACGTTGTATTTAAATTTGTGCGAGATTCAGGGCCAAGCTTACTTTCAAATCGGCGATTACGAATCCTGCCTGGCGATTCTCGAAGAGCTTGAAAAAACTTACCGGGATGAGTCTTCCACCTCCATGCTGTTTGTGAACAAATGGAAAACGTTGTGCCAGGGAAAAATTCAACCCAATGAAGAGGATGCACGGGTTTTCCGCACTAAGGCGCGCTCCATGGGCCATTTTGAAAGCCTCAGACATTTTGATCTGGTGTGGGCGCAGCTGACGAACAATGAAAACCTTTTGAAATATGCGTATTTTGGCAGTCCCATGCAGGCGTTCCGCGCTAAATTCCCGGCGGAGGCGAAAACTTTCGGAAGTATGCTATGGGCCGGCGCCGGATTCGCGGCCGGCGGTCCAACGGTGGATCCGATTGACCTGTCAGCCCGCGACATTCCCTTCGCGCTCAATCTTCACCGCACCACTTTGATTTTGCTGTCGGATTTTTATCAGCCCTGGTCGCTCTACCGCATTCACGACGCTTTATTTTTTGATGAAATTTTTGATCCAGAAGAAACGCCTAAGAAAATTTATCAGCAGTTGTCGCGCCTGGGAAAGCTTCTGAGCGAAGATTCTCCTCTGACTCTGTCCACCAGCCCCTTCGGCTATCGCCTGCGCCCGTCCAAGGAATGCGCCACCTGGGTCCACCCCAAAATGATTTTCGGCTCCTCAGCCGAATTGATCGGCCAGGTCTTGAGAGCCCGCGCCCCTTCGGCGATTTTTCACTCAAAGGATTTGAAAAATCTCGTGCCTATCAAAGCGAGCCAAGCGCCCAAGCATTTACAGCAGTTGGAAGAGCTTGGGACCGTCGAGAAAATCGGCCGCACGCAGTTTCGGATTAAACAAGCAGGGTAAGTTGGCGCCGGCCAAATGAGAAAACACGTTTAATCCCAGCACCGGCTCCTAATCCCATGCCGCCTCCCAAGTGCTCAAGGATTTCTTAATCACCGGGGATCTTCGATTGCGGCGATGATTGACCGTAACCTCTAGGCTCATTCTCTGACCCGAACTGAGACGATTGCCAACCCATTTGTCACCAAAACCGACCTTCTGAACTGCTACTGTTTAGGAGGGCGTCAAGGGAGGTTCTATGAAATTCACCATTCTATTTCCAGGTATTTTGGTATTTGCGCTAAGCGGGTGTGGCCCCTTGGACTCACCGACCGGTCAGGCAAATTCGAGTTCCCAACACACGGCTGGACCAATTCACGTCGATCCGCCGCAACCGATATCGCCATCGCCGCTGCCATCACCGACCCCCGCCCCAATGCCGATCGTGGAGCATGGCGTGCGCACTTTCGACAATGACAGTACTTTTGTGATCCCGCCAGGAATCACTGGCGTTAAGGTGACCCTAGTGGCCGGAGGCGGCGGTTCTGACGATATCACCGGCGACAATGGTTGCTGCTCTGGTGCTAGTGGCGGCGCAGGCGTGGCCCATATTTCAGGATTGACGCCGGGAACTAGTGTGGCTGTCAAGGCGGGTCGAGCGGGTGCCGGCGTCACTGGCGGCGGCGGTACAGTCGCAAGTTTCGGGGCCTACGCGACCGCGACCGGCGGCGGTGGTGGGATTTTCAACGGTGGTGGCAACTGCCCCTATTGTTCATACTCAAACGGCGCACCTGGCACATTTTCATCTATGTCTGCAAACTCATATTCATCTCCTGGCCTAGGCATCAGCCTTAATCGGGGCCTTGGCGCGATTCTGCCGGCTCGGTCCGGACTCTCGGGTATCGTGATCGTGGAATACTGAATCCAGTTCACTTTTACAGCAATTTTTTTCGTTTTATTGCAAATGCCGAAGACGATTTACCCCGACATAAAATTTGGGAACACCCTCAAACATTTCAGGCACAGCACCAAGATTCTTCGTCGAATTTTCAATGATCAAAGCACGATCAACTACCCCTGACGGATTTCTAATTAAGTAGACCCAAGAGGTGTGTCCACCAGTCTGCTGGTAGGCTAGATTGTAGGACATCGGATTTTGCTGATTGAATGCGTAGACGTTAAATCCAGGGCAAGGCGCTTGAGCTATGTCATTAGTCGCGGGGAAGGCAGCTGGATTGAACCCGGTCGCGCCATGAATGAGCGAAAGGCTCGCCGAATAATCCGAGTAAGATCCCCTACGGTCTTCTAAATTCGGAATTTGCATATAGTTGATAGGCCCAATCTGGGTCGGATCATAGCTAGTCAAAAAACCATATCCATCCGAATTAAATAGTATTCCGTCCTTGAGATGAGTCGTATCGTCTTCATCAGTGGTCCACGCGAATCCAACATCAAGCAAACTCAAAACAAAGCTATTGAAGCCCGTCCTAGTCCAAGTAGTCTGGTAGGCATTAAAAAACGATGTGTGTGGAGGCAAGTACAACTGAGTTATTCCCGTACCGCAACTATTTGGAACTGAAATTCCAGATGGCTGCGCATACCTCGACCGAGCTTCATTTGTGTCAACAAAATAGAAGTTTACCAATGCCACTCCATCAGGTCTCAAGTAGGCAACGCCATGTAACTGATAAAAGTTACTGCCATCGCCGTAGAGACTAGCGAATGTAAGATAACGACCACTGATTTCAGGTGCGCGAAACGGACCATTTTCCCGAAATCGATACTGATCGATGTAAAGGTATGTAGGGCTACGAACATCCTGGGCGCCGATTGCAAGATGCAACACGTTCGTGCGTGCCACAAAGCGAATCTTCCATACTGTTTCTGAATTATTGATGTCATAGGGATGCATGGATTTTACATTGGTCCCATCAAGGAAATCGACGGCACCAGCCGCCACCAGTACCTCATAGTTGATGCCGGCCGGAACACTAGGATCTTGCCGGTTTGCAGGCGTGGCGACATTCCATGGGTAAATTTCAAGCTCATAAACGTTGCCTAAGACTAAATCTCCCAAGACTAGCTTTTGATATTGGGGAACTGTGGGGCAAGTCGGACAGGTGGAATAGCCAATCCACTGCTTAAAGTCCGAAGCATTTGTCTGGGCTGACATGACATTGACAATTTCATCTCCACCGGCAAACTCCGATGAATTTCGATTTAAAGTTCCGAACGTATAGGATCGATACTGGGCTGAGTATGTCGTGACTGAGCCTCCACTGGGTATTGTCTGGTTGATTAGGTTGGAGGATGCCATTGGACCACTTGACAGGATGCTGGAGGCAGTTGGTTGTTCAGGTGGCAGAGATTCAAATCCCTTCATGCAACCAAGTTGAAGGAGAAGTAGGACGAAACAAAGGACTCTCATTGACCCCCCAAAGAAAGCGATTGGACTGCGCCCCTGACGTTGGACAGAAATTCCTAAGAGTTTAGTAAACGTCTTGGGCCATCTTGCGCCTATCATATCATTCGGACACGCATCACTTGGCGTTACAAAATCGCAGGGCCTGTATCGTAACGAGACGGCCGCCGTCGCGAACATAATGGTGCGTCGACAGGGGATAATATTTGATTTCAATCTTTAGCTTTAAAGGTCAGCAAAAATGCTATGGCGTCAAACATAGTAATTTGGGCCGAAATCGGTTGGGCGGACGTTACGAAAGAATCGCTGATGTTGTCGCCTCCGCCGTTGGACCGCAAGGTGAATTTTGAATCTACACCGGCTATCCCATAAGTCGCCAGGATCACGACTTCATTGTTCCAATTGCTGACGCCCGCATTCAAAGTGTGGGTTGCGACGCCGGTTTCATAGCGAACCATGGCGAGGTCAAGGGAATTGGTGGGAGTAACTCCATGGTAATTCGCGCACTGAATTTGTCCGCGCATCGGCTCGGAGTAGAGGGCCGTGACGGTAAGGCCCCCTGCACCCGCCACGTTCTCAGCATACCAGGCTTCGGCCGTGTACCCCGCGACTTGTATCTCGCGGGAATAGCCGGACGGACCAATCGCGCGTCGGTATAAATTGCCCATAGAATCGGTGAGGGACATGACTTGTGCGGTGCCGTTGGGCGATCCATAGGCCACCGTGCAGACCACGAGGTCGCCCGAAGTCATGGGAGTGCCAAATGCGGGGCTGGTAATAGCGGCATTGATACTAGAATCCCAAAACATTATTGAATCGCCGTAGGTGACCTTATTGGCCGCAATTGGCTCAAGTACGAACTGCCGGCCGTGGTAGGAAAGGTGACTCGGATCGGCGGGATCCAGTTGGACGTCAGGCTGAGGAATGCTTACCGGCTGAGGCAATGATTCACAATTTTCTTTGACCAGCGATGAGGGACCGTTTGCGGAGTACTTGATTTTGGCCACAGGAGTGGCGTCTGGGCAGCGTTCTTCCGAAACATAGATCTTGCCGTCATAGGGCTGGCCGTTGCCAAAGGCAGATTCTTGCGAGGAAGTTGACGTTGAAGTGTGAGCGACTCGTGTGTCGCACTGCTGGAACATTAAAAGAGTGGCCAACGTCAAAACGCAGAGCGCGGCTGTTCGAATGTGCATCATCACGATTTCATAATTGTAACTGGTCCATGTCCCAATCCGTATGACATTTCATTGGGAAGTGTTTCACTTTGAGACCGGGTCGCGGGCATGCCCTTCGGACGTTATGGAATAAGTGGTAAACTGCCCTTTTCCGAATTTGGCCACAACGCCCTCGGCCGCGGCCTGGATGAGAATCCGCCGGGTTTGTTCCCCGGATTTGTCCAATATTTTCGCCCATTGGGGACTCGCCAAGGCCTCATCGTAATGATTTGTGAAACGTGCGAAAAAAAATGCCGACTTTTCAACAGGTAACACTCGCCGCCGGCACAGCACCAGCGCGTTCGGTTCCATACGCATAGAATAAAACCCCTGCTTCTCCTCAATCCGCACGGGAAGTTTTTGCTTTTTGATCCACATTTTGGTCCGGCGGATCAACTGCCGGACGCGGGTGAACGCGACCTCGATGTTAAAATACTCGCCGGGATGAATAACGGCGAAGATCTCACCCGGGGTCACTGGCCGGTACATGTCACTCAACATGAGCACTAACAAACGATGCACGAGACTGCCGTCGCCAGTATCGATGAACCAGGGATCCATCTTGCGAGTGGCTGTGCTGGTTAAACTCACCCATTGCTGATCAGGAAATTTACGGAGGTCTTCCAGCCTTAAACGAAAGCTGCGGTAAGGCGTGCCGTAGTAGGCCATGTTCGCCCATCGGCAATTGGGATCGAGCATGGTGTGGAAAAAATCGATGTCGCGGATCGATTCCCAATTGCCGATGGCCAATGCCTGCTTTCTTAAGACATTCAAATTGTTGGGTGAGCCACTCATCAGGGCTTGATTGATGCGGTCCCATTTATCGATCAGAAATGTACTTAGGCCATTTTCCATTTCGATCAGCTTCCGGGCCACCTTAAGAGTGGCATGTGCGGACGAAAGTTCATGGCTCATCATTTGCCACTGCGCCTTAATCTCAAGCGCATTGGCACGCAAGAGACTGAATCGGCCCTGCTCAAGGCGCGTCTCCAATCGTTCAAATTCCGAAAGGAAAGATTTGTCCGACAAAAAACTCAAGCAGGCGAGACGGTTGACTTCCGCGATGATCTTTTCGTATTCGGAAATGCCGGGGCTTTTGATAAATTGGCTCAACACCACCAATGCCCGGCTGTAGTCCCAACGATGGAGGTGGCCATGGGCGCGGGCCAGCAATACCCGTGGCTCATCCTTCAGTTTGGGATCGGCCAGCAAAGTCTCGGCCTCGTTAAAGGCGCCAATCCGCCACAGCGCCAGCGCGTATTCAATCTTTTCATTGGGGAACGCCGCTACCGAATCTCTGACGTTGGGCCTGAGAACCGGCTGCAGGGCGCGCAGGCTGAGGCTCCATTGCTGCGTACGGCGCGCCAGTCCACAAAACCGGTGGAGAAGATGGCGCGGGACTTTACGAAAGTTGATATTGCGAATGCGCCTGCGGGCGAGTGCCGACTGGCCGCCGCGAATCCAATCGTCGCACTGATTGAGCGAGGCCTCGATGTCAGTAGGCAGCCGTTTTGACATAGTAATAAAATTATGCGGAACCTGGTTGGGCAAAGCAAATACAACGCGACTTATCGTCTAGGTTTTTCGCGCTTCAACCTGCTCCGGAAGAAGAAGGACCAAATCTCTGTCGGTGGTATATTGGGCCGACAGCACGGAGGTTGGATCACGTATAATTCGCCCCAGATTGATGGCCTTAATGCACCGGGCGAGTTCTTTTTGAGTTGTTATCAATGGACCCTGCCCGGGCTGTTCGAGGTAGGTCAGTTCGTAAGTTCGGGTGATCGGATCCCAAGAGTCGACTGATATTGTGGTTCCGCTATCCATTGTCCATGGGCGGTCCGCCAGCGCGGGAAATCCGCAAAAAATAATGAGCGTAAATAGAATTTGTTTCATAAGTTCTCCTACTTTGTTCCGCCGCGACCAATTGATTTTACCGATGGACTCCGGCCCCAGGATTGCCTGCTGGCCAGTTGTTGAGTCGCCCCGGCGCCATTATTATTTCCAATAATTTCAAGAGGTGATCCCCTGCAAGATTTCAAAGTATTAAGTGTTGCCAGATCGACCGCGATGCAGCCTTTAGTATTGTCCACTCCCCTAGGAGTGCCCGACATTGCACGAGGGTTGGGTGTATGAAACACTTTGCCACCTCCTTGTCTTCCCATGCGGGGCGTTTCGATTTCGACTCCGTTCGGCACTACGGGTCCACTGTGTCTTCCGCCTACTTTGCCCGTGCCAGTAATGGTGGTGCCATTTCTGCCGCAATTGATAGTCTTGCTTTGGCCCCTAATCGAAATCTTGTGGGTTTTGCAGTCGGCCTTGATCTGTCCACAGCCGCCGGGTGCGCTCATCGAGGCGGGTGCATCGGTCAATCTGGCTGGGAGCGGGGTTGCTACTAATAGTGCTATGGCCAGAGCTCCAATTTTAAGACAAGTGTCTCTCATGGGCATTCTTTCCTCCGATAAAAATTCAAATATTTGAGGCCACGTGCGGGAGGGGTTTCTAAAGTTATAGCCCCGGGTTATCTAAGGTTTTGACAAATTTCCATTAGCTGGGTGTTGATCCTCTGCATTTTAGATGAGGCGTCGTTTACGACCTTGCTGCATGAGTCCGCTGCGGCTAGCGTGAACATGATCCCGCAACGTATCATAAAATTTGGCTCTGAATCGCGGAACGGCCGGATCTCGACAAATGCTTTGATTTGCATTGTTCATTCGCGGCTCCAGCTCGCTATTGAGTTCTCCGATGCGAGAGACAAGCGCGTCCGCTTCGCCAATTCGATTCATCGCGCAGGCCGGCGCACCCGCCTGCGCATGAATTTCGGTGGTGACCAGATTCAGGAAAACTATTATCGACAGGCAAACCGCCAATGGCGTGCGTTTTGTGGGTTCCAGAAAAAAACTTTTCATAACCTAGTATCGAACGATCGATCATCCGGATGGAGTTACAATTTCGAGGCCGGTTGCCTCAAAATGACACAGAGGTGTTGTAATTTATCACCCATTTCGGGACGAAAATAATGCGATCTTGGTTGGATGGCTGCCTTACGAAGCTGCACATATTAGGAGAGACAATGCGTGATAATTATCTACTGTTAGTGTTGATGTTGGCCGGTTCTGTGGCCCTGGCCGGTCCTCCGACCTATCAAGAAAAAGTCAATTTGGCAAAACGGATGGCAACGGAGGCCACCCAACAGAAAATAGAGGGCGATCGGCTGATGTCTGCGGCGGCAGAGGCTGAGAGATTGGGCGATAACAGGGGTTCAACGACCTACCGGGATCAAGGGCAGCGAGAACTTGCCAAAGCCAAGGCCAATCATGATGCGAGTATGGCCCTATCGAAGTCGATCGTGGAGGTAGGTAGAGAAAATAGTGCGGGTCGTGTATTTGTGCCAGGAGCCAATGCGGTCATTGGGCAACCCGGAAACTAATCTGCTGTGGGATTTGGTGGCGCAGCTATTTTTTTACTGATGTTTAGTTACGGGATCCAGGCAGAGACCTATTTTGCCAACTGCCAAGCGGCCGCCAAAAGTGGTGAGGCCGCCTGCGGACCAAATGATCGGTTTGAGGGCATGGATAATCCGGAAAAAGTTCGATCGCTCCTCGCAGCAATCGATCGCTATGGCGATTTCGTGAAAAAATCGGCGGCCTGCGGGCGAATTCCAGCCCACTTTGCCAATCAACAACTGATGGCCAACGCCATGGCTCAGCTGTCAGATGCAAAAGCTGCCGCCTGCACCAAGACTCTCACTCAATGCCGTTCCGTATGTTCGGAGTCGGCCGGGAGATTTGATGGCGTCGCACAGGTCTACCGAATCCTAGGGCTTTCCGACCAGGCCTTGGACGCCAGCAATAAGTCACTGCAAAGCCAAGCGGCCGACGGCCATTGTGCAAGTTACACCAAAGAAGCTGCCGAATTTCAGGCGCAAGCGGCAAATGCCCGACGCGACGAAGAGGCGAGCCAAATTGGCTATCAAAAAAGTCTTCAAGATAATCCCAGCGACGTTGGCAACGGGAATGCTGAGTGCCGTTCAGTTCCCATAGCCGGAGGCCAATCTCAGTCTTTCTCGGCAGGACCTGGAGCCTTGATGCCAGTGTCTTCATCAGGCCAATCTCGAGATGGTCTCGAGAATCGAATTCAACCCTCGTTTAATCTTACCCAACGGCCAATGGGCTCAACGGATCCGGGCTCGAGGGCGAGATCTGCGGCATCGCCGCCGCTGCCGGATTCGAAAAATCTGACTCAGCGGCCGATATCCGCTGAGGGAGTAGGCCAAAAGATTATAGCCAACGGCGGCACGTCCTCACCTTTGCCAAAGCCAAGGGTAGATTCGGAAGCCATAAAACACTTTCGCAGTTTGGCCTCTGTTCGCGGAGAAATTGTTGCGTCCAACGCCTTAAAAAATTCAGCGTCAATTGGGAATTCGGTGATAGGAATGAAACTTAGAACAATTCAAACTGTGTCGATTGAAAAAGCACAGGTTTCCGGCCGGTTCATCAGCTTACCCGATGGCATTACGCCGGCGCTTGGTCCTGATATATTTGAGAAGGTGAGCTCTCAATATCGCAAACAGGCATACAAACTAACGCTCGATTGAGTTGGTGTCGGGAGATGGAGTCGTAATGCAAAGGAAATCATCGGTGATTCGCCTAACTTTTGTCGTAACTATACTCACTACGAGTATGGCTTGTTCCAGCCGCGGAAGTTTGAAGCCGCCTCATGACTTATTCCATTCCGCGATACAGGCGAAAAGATTGGCGGGCTCGTGGTCACTTCCATTGGGTGGCTCTAAAAACGATTCAATATTGG
>JANMVK010000494.1:0-6417 GCA_031392725.1 Pseudobdellovibrionaceae bacterium | reverse complement strand
GAGCGGCTATAATGAATAAATGGTTAACCGGGCTGATTGTATTCCTTCCTTGGTTTTTCCATTTCATTTTAAGCATTAAAAGAAAAACCAATCTTAGCAATGAAACCATTCATCTCACTGATTTGACGGGCCCAGAGATTTTCAACAATAGACCGCCTCAATCGATCATGGAGTTGGAGCATTCTCGATACACGAAGTTGAAGCGTATCTGGAATAAAAAGAATCGCAGGATTTAAGTATCTTATAGATGGTCGGGCGGTCCCACTTGCCCGCGCGGTTTTTAGTTTGAATGCGCTCTGAATTCAGCCAGGTTGAAATTTCGCCGAAGCTAGCTCCCGAACTTCTCATTTCGGTCATTCGACTTAGTACTTCCTGTTCGCCTCGATGCAGCACAAGGCCTCCATGAATAAACCTGAATCCGAATGGTACTTGTCCCTTGCGGTACCGGAGATCATGGCGATCCTTAATCTCGAACCCCAGATCGGCAATTGCTGCACCAACTGTGGACCGAGCGCAGCCCTTTTCGCGGGCAATTTGATTCATCGACTTACCCAGAACCACATATTGCTGATGCAAATCATCCTTGTCGAAATGGCGAAAAAATGTGAGTTTATCAGTGGTTATCTCGACGGCATTGGTGGGGGCGATGGGCGCGCCTACTGTCGGATACGGGGAGCCAATTTCCTAGACAATTCCCGTCACCTTTTTGTCACTTTTTCCCACCCCATCGAAGTTTCACAATAGCCATGTTAAATCTGTCCGATGATTCGAAGTTTTTTTGTTCTTATAGTCCTATCGCCAGCGGCTTTTGCAGCCGACCTAAATCAGGTGTTCAGCAATACTCTTGTTCTTGGCGCAAGTGTCAGCCGCGGTTTCGCGGCCCCCGGGCCGGGCACCATTGCAGCCAAGCGCCACAAAGGCCGTGTTAAAATCATCGCGGAGGATGAAAAACCCGGCGCCTCGTACGGTATCTTCACTCCACAAAGCCTCGCCGGTTACTCCTCTGTAATCGCCGTTGATTTTTTATTCTGGGATACCGCCACATGGTTCCTCAACGGCCCCACCTATAAATCGCTCAACAGTTTAATCGCATCCGCGGAAGCAAACAAAATTCCATTGGTGTTAGGCGATGTACCCAATCTCGTAGGATGGCTCGCCCAACCCTCACGCAACACGATCAACGCTTATTTGGAATCGGTCTGCTTGGCCGAGCGAAACTGTTTTATTGTCCCTTTTGTTGATTTGCATGAGCAGGCCATGGAAACGGGAATTCTCATTGGAACGAAAACTTACACTTTTGAGCAATTGATGGCCGATGACGAACTTCATCTCAACCCAACCGGCAGCCAGCATATCTCCGGAATGATCATAAAATTACTGCAAGGCCAAAAACTCTAAGCTAAGAGCTAGGCAGCTCGACTATGAAAGTTGATCCTTTGCCGGGTCGACTTTCGACACGGATGTTGCCCCGATGGGCGCGCATAATGGCCATAGATATAAAGAGGCCTTGCCCTAATCCTCCATAAGAGGCCACAGACTTCAATCGTGAAAAGCGCTCGAAAATGCGCTGCTGACTGCCTTCGGCTATTCCGATTCCCTTGTCTTCTACAATAATTGTAGCCAATGAGCCCTTCCGTTCAACCGAAATCGATATTGGATTTCCCTCTCCGAATTTCAATGCATTGGCCATTAACGTTCGCACGACAAAGTATAATCTTCGCTCATCCCATTTTCCCAATATCTCAGTGCCCGCATTTAGGTGAACAGAAACATTGGACTGGCTCGCCTGATCCGAGTGTTCATGAATGACTTCCCTGACGATTTCCGACAGGTCGGTGTCAACAGGCTCGAGGACTAATCTTCCGGCCGCAATCCTTGACCCTTCCAAGAGATCTTCAACCAACTTGCTCAATCTTTGGGTCTCTTTTGAATTCATTCTTATCAGATCCATTCGCTGAGCCCGGGTCATGCTGTCCAATCCCTCTTTGGACACGAGTTTATCGAGAAACTTTGAAAGCATGCTCAACACGGTGAGCGGAGTGTAGAGCTCATGAGAAGCGATCAAAAAGAATTCATCCCGGTTGTGAATGGCACGGTCACGTTCAGAAACGACGGCGACAACAAGAAGGGCGGTAATGGACGAGACGGCCAGAAACGAATGCACATATAAAAAACTCAGTTCCATCGACGGACCGATGAATGGGCCGATTCCTTGAGATGTAGCCCAGACCGTCACCAACGCCAAAAGAAAAATACTGGCCGCTGTAACTCGAAGACCGTGGCGAATCGCCTGCCAAAGAATGACCGGAAATACCCAATAAACAAAATGAATTGTATCGCGCCCGAGCGGCATTGAGAAAATAGTGTAGAGCACCGCAACTCCCAATATTCCTCCAAATATTTTTGCGCCTAAGTTCCTTTTATTCTGGAGCAATGGCGCTGCCTGCCGCCATGACATCAGGAGCGGCGTCAGCACCAGCACGCTCAGCAAATCGGAGATCCACCAAGTCAGCCAAGTCAGAGCGAAGTTGAAAATGTTTGGCGGAATGGCGTGGCTCATGAATAGAGATGCTGCGCCAACGCTGGCGCTAAACGGTGACGAAACGAAACTCACCACCAGGATAAACACAATGACGTCCAAAGGACGGTAAAAATCCACTTCTCTTCCCAACCCTCGACGGGTAAGCCACACAGCGATTATTGGATCCAGCGTGTTTGCGATCACAAATCCGGCCACAACTGGAATCGCCACAACGTTGAGGTCCGCATTGAGCAGTGACCCCAGCGCGATTCCTGGCCAAATTCCGAAGCCGTAGAGATAAATTGCGGCTACCGCGAAACCCGTGGGAAGCCATGCCAACGCCGGCCCGGCGGGTGAAATGGGAAGAACTGTCAGAAAACTAATCTGGCCGAGGACATAATAGGTAAGCCCAATGAGAACGATGAGAAGCCATTTCACGAGGTTTTGTCGCGACAATACTTGGTTAAGGTTTTTCTTACGGCATCAAAGTCCAATGGTTTTCTCAGGCACTCGACATCGGGAATGTGAATTTCGGATCTTGAATAGGCCGTTATGATGACTACCGGAATAGTGTTAAAACGATGATCCGCCTTTATAGTTTCAAAAAAAATCCAGCCATTCATGACCGGCATCATCAGATCCAAAAGGATCAGATCGGGATGTTCCATTGAATTCAGCGCCGCCAAAGCCTCAGCCCCGTTGGATACATCCCAAACCACGTACCCGTCTCTTTCAAGCATGAAACGCATGAGCTGCCGAATCGACGGTTCGTCATCGACCAAAAGAATTGTTGGTGGGGTTGCGCCGGCGACCATCTGAGACCTCATCGCGCAAGACATTTGACCCGGAGCGCATGAAAGTCAAGCGAAGCGAAATGTTTACCACTAGGCCGAGAACTAAGCCAAAAGCCCACGCAAAACAGGAGCCACCGGCAACTCCCTACCCAACGTTCTCAATCGCGATGCGGGGACGTTGAAGGAGGCGTACAAAGTATTAACCACCGACCCCACGGTTAAATAGTCCTGAATTTTAAAAGTCTCCGGCAAATCAGGCCGGACGCTCATTGAGGCAAAATCAAATGGCCTTCCCAGCAACTTTTCACCAATGGGATCGAGCGCGGTGTGCACTTTTGACACCACGGCCTTCTCATCCGCCATATCCGACGCTCCTACAACCAGGCCACCCCTGATGCCTTTGCCACCGAGCAGGAACGAATTGCAATACTGATTGTGATTGGTGCCCGTCTCATCAATCGGCAATCCATTTACGCGTAACGAACGTCCCATCTCTGTGGCCACCATCACCGTGGTCACATCCAACATCGACTTGGTGGCGTTGAAAGGAGTGTCATTCAAGCCTTTAAAAATCTCAGCAATCTGGGTAATGGCCGATTTAAATAGTTCCGGCTGGCCTTTGGCCGCATC
Organism: Pseudobdellovibrionaceae bacterium; assembly: GCA_031392725.1. GTDB lineage: Bacteria > Bdellovibrionota > Bdellovibrionia > Bdellovibrionales > UBA1609 > JALHOQ01. The sequence continues at coordinate 2,472 of JANMVK010000494.1, read as the reverse complement.
CGCCGCATGCACGTCAAACGCCTCGGGTAAGGTGAATACCGCCGAGCGAGCGATCCCGTTGCGGAAACAATCAGTCACCAACGCTAGAACGGTCTTTGGATCTTTCAAACGGGTGAGCTGCTCATGCAATCCGGGCGCGTCGTTGATTCCGCTCGACATCAGCGCGGCCCCTCTCGAGAAACGGCCTGATCCCACCGACAGCGCGCCGATGCGGCCGCGGATAAAATCCATAAGTTCCGTGCCACCCGCCGGCGGCTTGGTTTTTTTAAGCTTCGCCGAAAAGAACGAAACGCTTTCGGGATTCAGCGGCACCACGCTGGAATGATTATTTAAACTCGCCTCAATCGCGCCGCCCACATTTAAACCATCAAGGGAATCGGGAGTGGCGCCGGTCTCAGCCAAATTTAAGTGCGGAATAAAAGATTCTCCGCCGAAGGGCCCGCCCGAAAATAGAAAATTCATATTCTGCAAATGGCCGTCAAACGTGGGAGTCATAAACACCCCGTTGATCACGCTGAATTTATTTTTATAAGGCGCCAGCGGCTTAATTAAGGAACTCGCCAGACAGGATTGTCCGTTGGCACCCTGCCAAACTGACGGTTCTTCATTGGGCTTCGACCAATAGTTCTGAATTTTTCCGGCCTTAGTCATCGATAAGGGCCGCGAATCAAACATGTAGGAGGAATCAGCCGCGCCATTGAGCACGATCATAAAGAAAAAGTGCGGATCGGCGCCCGGAGCGCCAAAAGCAAAATCCATCGGCCGAAGAGCTAACGTTCCCGCGCCGGCTATACCCATTTTTAAAAATTCCCTGCGGATCATCGTGTTCTCCTAGCGGTTGAGCAGAAAGTAAGGGTTCATGGTCATAGCTAACGTCATGGCCGTAACCGTCTCTTTTGCCGTTTTCGTGCGATATGAGGATTTTAGGAAAAAATCGCGCCATTGAATGTATTCCGATTCGGGCGCGTTGTAGCCCATAATCGAGAACCAGTAGGCCAGCATCACATCTTCCACAGCCGCCTTGTCCTTAGGCCAATCGCAGATCTTGTTCAGCACACCGAGGAATTCCGGATTGAAATCTAATTTTGGTGACGCGCACGAATTACCAAACACAGCTGACAAATCGTTCAGCGTCACATACCAAATCAGCACGTTTACCGAATTGGGACTGCCGTTGCGGAACTCATGCTCGGAACCGAAGGTGTACCAGGTTCCTAGCAACGTCTCCAACCCCTCGGCGGGAACGTATTCATAAAGATCGATCACCTGACCCGGCTTGGCGAGGCGGACCGAAAGCTCCTTCATCACCGCTGCGAATCCGCGGTACTGGGAATGCTGCGCCAGTGAATTTTGTGAGGCCAACACTGCTACTATAAGAAGAAAAAATCTCATCGCCACTCCTTAGGGTTGCGCCAGTTGTTCTTGCGCCCAAATATAAAGTTGCTGCCGCTCTTGACTGGGCATCGTACCCCCCTTGGGCATGCGGCGGTTGGGGTCATTAGTGGAAAGCCGGTCGACAATTCGCGCGAACGTGTCGCCCATTACCCGCTGTTTACCCGCGCCATCAAGATGCGGAAAGGTGGAGTGTTTATTATCTGGCGATAGTATCCACTTAGTGAGATCCAAATTGCCCGCGCCGGACGCCGATGAATGACAGGTCTTGCAATAGGTCTCTAAAATGGAGGCCACCGCACACGGAGGCGCGTTGGGCGCCCCGCCGCCGGTGGAGCCATGGTCGTAACATTGCTGGGGATCGGGATTGATTTCCGCGTAGGTATTGCTTTGCAAAATTCGCACAATGGAATTTTTCAACGCCACGGAGGAGTTGACGGCCGCCGTCTCTTGATCAAACTTAGCTGTGAGTTCATCCAAATAAGCGCCATCGATCACTTGATTCTCAGCGACCATATATTCAAACAAGCGTTTCATCAGGCAGCGCCGCACTTCGGGCGCCGCGCGCAGGATTTTGGTCAGATCGGCCAATGATTCACCGTAATTGTTCTTGCTCTCAAAGCGCGGATCGGGCGACCGGATGTAGCCCACATTCCATTCGCGTGAAGAGCGGACCGGGCTCTTCCAGGCCTTCTCATACTCCGCGCGGTCAGTGGTGACATCGTCGTCAAAATTAATTTCCGGCTGCTTGGAATAGTCCGCGAACTGGCTGCCGAACATGCGGAAAAAGCCCGCCATGGGATCCAGCTTGTAGTGACAGGCGTAGCAGGTCGTCTGCGAGCCGTGCGCGCCGCCCGTGTGCTGGCCCGGATCCTCAAAACCAACCGGCGTTAAATCATCACAGAAGAAATGCTTCAAAATATACGCGGAGCGCTTGCGGTTCATATTGGTGGAGGAGTTGCCGAGCGCCACATTCTGCTCGTTGCTCATGGCAATCCACATTCCGCTCTGGCTCGAGGTGATTTTGCTCATATCAAACGGCCGGATGTCGGCGATGGTTTTGGGATTATAAAGAGTGGG
>JANMVK010000622.1:0-1953 GCA_031392725.1 Pseudobdellovibrionaceae bacterium | reverse complement strand
GGCGTCGACGGCATGATCCGCTACAACACGAGCCTTGCGAAATTTGAAGGTTACGTAAACGGCAACTGGTTTAATATGGCCACGGGCGCGACCGGCGACAATCTCGGTAACCACATCGCGACCACACAAATCTTATCGACTGTCGGCACCGGCACCGCTCCCGGATATTCATTCGCTGGCCAAGCCAACACCGGTATGTGGGCCGTGGGAACAGGACAAATCGCATTCAACACCGCGGGTGTGGAGCGCGTACGTGTTTCCAACAACGGCAATGTCGGCGTGGGAACTAGCAATCCCGCACATCCGATCCACATTTACAAGATGGACACGTCGGTCGCGGCCGGCCGCCACAATGCCGGATTTGGCGAAATTGAAATCAACCCTTCGAGCAACCAAGGGTCGATCGGCAGCTCGGGCCTGATGGGTCAGGCGAAGATACCAGTTGGCGTCGCGAATACCGTAGACGAAGTATTTGGCGTGAGCGGCTATGCCGAGAATCAGTCCAACGTGGCCGTCGCGACGCTGTTCGCGATCCGCGGAGAGTCTTTCAACAATACGGGCAGCAGCCCGGTCAATCTGTTTGGCGGAAGTTTCGTGGAAGCCACCCAATCCTCCGGCACGGTTTCGAATATGTACGGTTCAACTGTGAAGTCCTCGCAAAATGGCGGCACCGTGACCAACGAATTTGTCTTGAGGGGCCGTTCCGATTTTACCAGTGGCACAAAAACCAACCGCTACATGCTGTACTTGACCGCCACCGGCACCGGAGCGGCAACCAACGACTATGGCGTTTATCAGGACACTGCCTACCAGAAGAACTATTTCGCGGGTGCGGTGGGCATTGGAACTAACGCTCCCTCGAGTGGATCGATTTTGGACCTGAATGGTGTGGGCGTGAGCTACAGCTCATTGATCGTTCCGCGCGAAACTTCCGCTCTACGGCCGGTCACCGGCGTGAACGGCATGATCCGCTACAACACCAATCTCTCGAAATTTGAAGTCTATCAGGCGGGCACTTGGGTGTCCTACCTTACAACCGGCAGCTCGGGCGCCACTAATATTGATGAACTCACCGACGGACGCACAAGCGGCGGCACCAGCTTACTATTCTTGGGCACCACGGCCACGACCAACAATCAATACTCGGTGGGTATTGGCAAAGACACTCTGATTAGCGTCACCACTGGTGATTTCAACTTAGCGATTGGTGACAGCGCACTACAGAACCTCGATATAGGAGCTCACAACATTGCCATCGGCCAAGATGCAGGACTCGGAATCAGCGACGGAACCTACAACGTAGCGATTGGTGAAGCCGCCCTTTTAGGCGGGGCAGGACAGCAAAATACGGCAATTGGACATTCAGCGAATTGGTCGGGCCAAGGCGATGGCAATACTTCGATTGGAAGTACCGCGGCCTATCTAACCAACGGCGATGACAATACGGCGATTGGTGGATCCGCCCTACGACAAAACGACGCCGGTTCAGACAACGTTGCAGTTGGAAGTTACATCGCCAGCGCCGGAGCCGCCGGCTCTCTCAACCGCAACGTTTTGTTAGGACGGGCAGCCGCCCTAAACGCAACAGCTGGTGCAAACAATAACATTATAGTTGGTTACCAAGCCGCGGACAACCTAACCACAGGAGCCAACAACTTAGTGATCGGCTATGACGTCAATGTGCCGTCCGCAGCGGGCAACAATCAAATGACCATCGGCAATTTGATTTTTGCCGATGGAGTGAGCGGTACGGGCAACACCGTTTCTCCCGGCCACGTCGGAATCGGTGTTATTTCACCCACCGCCGGCGTGCGCCTCGATGTAAATGGAACCGGTGTGAACTTTAGCTCAATGGTCGTTCCACGCGACACCTCCGCGCTGCGCCCCACAACCGGCGTGAACGGCATGATCCGTTACAACACCAATCTCGCGAAGTTTGAAGTTTATGAAAAT
>JANMVK010000600.1:0-2991 GCA_031392725.1 Pseudobdellovibrionaceae bacterium | reverse complement strand
AAATACTATAACCCCTCACCAAGTATCTGTTGCTGCCGAAGCCGCGCTGCCGTTAACCAAGAGATTGGGAAAGCGGGCCGGCAAGACGAGAGGAATCAGTAAAGAGTCATCGTAGTTCCAGCCGAAAGGGATCGTCTCTTTTTCAATATCGGCCAAAAGATCTTCGGCCAATTCCGTCATTCGCACTTCTGTGTATCGGGGAGCGGCGGGTGAATCCCCGTCGATGGAACCGAAATTTCCTTGACCGTCGATCAGCGGGTAGCGCAGCGAAAAATCCTGCGCCATGCGGACCATGGTGTCGTACACCGCCATATCACCGTGAGGATGGTATTTACCAATCACATCTCCGACGATACGGGCTGATTTTTTATAAGGTTTGTCATGGGTGTTGCCGAGATCATTCATGGCGAACAGCACGCGCCGGTGCACGGGCTTTAAGCCGTCACGCACATCGGGCAGCGCGCGGCCGACGATGACGCTCATGGAATACTGGAGATAAGCTTCGCGCATCTCCGTGTTGATATCGACGTTCGTTATGCGTGATACATCTTCCATTTAAACGTCCAATTCTTTCGCCAGCAGAGCGTTGTCGTGAATAAATTTACGGCGCGGCTCAACCAATTCGCCCATCAGAATGCTAAACGTCTCATCAGCGGCCATGGCATCGTCAATCGTGACCCGCAACAAATTGCGATTCTCAGGATTTAAAGTGGTGGTCCATAACTGCTCGGGGTTCATTTCTCCCAAACCCTTATAGCGCTGCACGTAGACGCCTTTTTTGCCCAACTCCATCACGAAGTTATAAAAATCCAGATAATCGGTGAACTCCACCGGATCGTCTTGATCCATTTTGGTTTTGATCGGCAGCGGAGCGATCGTATTAAACGCCACCCACAAGGTGCGCAGCTCCTCCCACTCCGAGGAATCCGCCAATTGTTTATTAAACGTGGAGTTCTGCATGTAACCAAACTTCGTCGTCTTAACGGTGAAATCAAAGCCACCGAATTCAGCGCTGGCTGTAACCGTCACCTGGGTGTCGGTGACGCCCGACAGGGGACTGGCCACTATCCATTTTTTAAACAATTCAAAAGTCTTTTCGATATCGACTTTCGATTTAAGAATTTCGCCGAGATTTTTCGGCTGGCGCAGCAAGTGAATCAGAATCTCGCGGTCAAAGCGGGTGGCCAGCGCCTTCAACAGCTGCTCATATTTGTGAATGTTCAAAATAAATTTCTTGAGATCGGTTTCTGAAGTGCCGGCCTTCAGACTGCTGATCTTGGCTTTGGATAAGCTTAGATCCATTAGATGCTGAGTCAGCATTTTCTCGTCTTTGATGTACTTTTCGCTGTTGCCCTTTTTCACCCGGTAAAGGGGCGGCTGGGCGATATACACGAATCCTTTTTCGACCACTTCCGGCAGCTGGCGGTAAAAAAACGTCAGTAGCAACGTGCGGATGTGCGAACCATCGACATCGGCATCTGTCATGATGATAATTTTATGGTAGCGGATTTTTTCGACGTTTATATTTTCCCGGCCGATGCCGGTGCCGAGTGCCGCCACCATCATCTTGATCTCTTCATTGCCGAGCATTTTATCGAAGCGGGCTTTTTCCACGTTTAAAATTTTACCGCGCAAGGGCAGCACGGCCTGAGTGCGGCGGTCACGCGCCTGTTTAGCTGAGCCGCCGGCGCTATCTCCCTCGACCAGATACAATTCGCATTTCGCCGGATCGCGCTCTTGGCAATCGGCCATTTTCCCCGGCAGCGAGCCGCTGTCGAGCGCGGTTTTTCGCCGGGCCAAATCACGCGCTTTGCGCGCGGCCAAACGGGCCCGGGCGGCCTCCACGCATTTGGTGATAATGGTTTTTGCCAAAGCCGGATTGCGGTCAAACCAATCGGCCATTTTCTCATTCACCAAAGTCTCAACCACGCCTTTGACTTCAGCGTTGCCCAATTTAGATTTCGTTTGTCCTTCAAACTGCGGTTCGCGCACTTTCACGCTGATCACCGCGGCCAAACCTTCGCGAATGTCCTCACCCTCGAGATTGGCTTCCAGATCCTTAATTAAATTTTTCTCAGTGGCGTAAGTGTTGGCCGAACGGGTCAGCGCCGTACGAAAGCCCACCAAGTGAGTGCCGCCCTCGGTGGTGTTGATGTTATTGCAATAGGTGTAAATCGACTCCGTATAAGAATCGTTCCACTGCATGGCGATCTCAACATCGACGTCGTCCTTGTTGCCTTTAAAAAAGATCACTTCAGGATGGGCGGCCTTTTTGGTTTCGTTCATATGGGACACGAACTGCTGGATGCCGTTGGCAAATTCAAATTCTTGTTTTTGCGAAGTGCGCTCGTCGATCAGAGTGATTTTAAGGCCCGCATTTAAAAACGCCAGCTCACGAAAGCGGTTGGCCAGAATATTAAATTCAAATTTCACATTTTCGTCTTTAAAAATCTCGCGGTCGGGTTTGAACGTGGTGGTGGTTCCGGTCTTGTCGGTCGCACCCTCTTTTGCAATCGAACCCTGGGGAATGCCTTTTTCGTAAACCTGTCTCCACACATGACCATCACGGCGGACAATCACAATACACTTGGCCGACAACGCGTTCACCACTGAGGCGCCCACGCCATGCAGGCCGCCGGAAACTTTATAGCCCGAGGTTTCTCCACCGAATTTTCCACCGGCGTGAAGCACGGTCATCACCACTTCGAGAGCGGATTTGCCGTCTTTGTGCGTACCCACGGGAATGCCGCGGCCGTCATCTTCAACAGTTAACGAACCGTCGGCATGAATGGTGACGTTAATAAATTTGCAAACTCCGGCGAGCGCCTCATCCACCGAGTTATCAACAATTTCATAAACCAAATGGTGATAACCGCGGGCGGTGGTGTCGCCGATATACATACCGGGACGTTTGCGGACAGCCTCCAAGCCTTCTAAGACTTGAATTGAATCTGCATCATAGGCCTTCTGATTTTCTTGCACGAGCGGTAC
>JANMVK010000557.1:0-2185 GCA_031392725.1 Pseudobdellovibrionaceae bacterium | reverse complement strand
CCAGTCCCAGCCGGTTGGCGGCGAAACTCCCGAATGCGGCGCCAATTGCCAAGAGGCCGCGATATACCTTCGCTCAGTGGGCGCACTGACTGATTCGGCATGGGGACGAGTTAAGACCTCCGTCGCTCCGGATGCCTCTGGCGCTCGTCCCGACTTGAGTGATCCCGCGACTTCTCCAAGGTAAGCGCACCAACGCGCGGTGCCGCACAGGCACCGCTCGACTACCCTCTCCTCCAATACTTCAATATAATCAAAGGGCACTCAATTTGGGGGTCCCATGCTCTTTCGTTATCGTCGAAAACTAATGCTTGTGATGGGCATTGCGATGCTGGTGGCCGCGGCCGGTATTGGTGGCTTGGTGGCGAAATACAATGGCGAGCTGCCCGACATGATTGAGCTGGCTAGTTATAAACCGCTTTTGGTTTCTGAGGTTTACGATCGAAATAATAAAAAATTTGGTGAGTTTTTTCGTGAGAAACGGATTCTGACTCCTTACGAGGCGATTCCGCAGCACTTGGTGCAGGCGTTTGTCGCTGCTGAGGATGATACGTTTTTTAAACATGAGGGAATTAATTTACTCGCGATCACGCGCGCCTTCTTTGCTAATCTTCGCAGCGGTAAAAAATCCCAGGGTGGTTCCACCATCACTCAGCAGGTGGCGCGTTCGCTGTTGCTCTCTAGCGAGAAAACATACACCCGCAAAATTAAAGAGGTCATGCTCGCCCGCAAGATGGAGCAGAATCTGCGCAAGGAAGACATTCTTTATCTCTACCTCAATCAAATTTATCTCGGTCAGGGCGCCCATGGTGTGGGCGCGGCGGCGCAGGTTTATTTCCGCAAGGACGTAAAAGATCTTTCCATTCCTGAGGCCGCAATTCTTGCCGGCTTGCCGCAGGCGCCTTCGCGTTACTCTCCCATCCACAATCCCTCTTCGGCTAAAGAACGCCAGCGCTACGTGATTCACCGCATGGCCTCGGTTGGCTATATCACTGACGAACAAGCGGAAGCTTATGTGAACGAGCCGGTGAAACTTTACGTGTGGCAGAACTTTAAAGAGATGGCGCCGTTTTACTTAGAGACCGTGCGCCAGTTGCTGGTGGCTGAAATCGGCGAAGAGAATGTTTTAGATAAAGGCATTAAAATTTATACGTCCATGGACTTAGGCAAGCAGATGAAGGCGCAAGCTGAAGTTATGGCGGGTCTGCGCGCGCTGGATAAACGCCAAGGTTATCGCGGTCCCGTGAAAAATATCATTGAGCCAGAAAAAGTGGCGGAGTTTTTACTTGAGACCCGCAACAAGCTGATGGACGAATTTTCTCCCGAGAGAATGTTGAAGCCCGATGGTACCTTTGATCCGCGCGGGCCGTTAAATCTCGGCGGTAAAAATGAAAAGGGCGAACCGATGCCGCCTCTCGCCGACTATATTCCCCTTGGTAAATTGGTTGAAGGCGTAATCACCAAGGTCGACGACGCCAGCGGACTGGCCTTCGTGCGCTTTGCGGAAAATAAAGGTTTGATCGATCTCGACACCATGAAGTGGGCGCGCAAACCGGATCCCAACTTGCGCTCGGAAGACGCCGAAATTAAAAAGCCCTCGGTGGCGCTGAAGGTCGGCGACGTGGTGCAAATTAAAGTGTCGTCCAAGGACTTCACCTCGGACCGCTTGAAAGACTTGATCGCCGGTGAACAGGTCGATAAGAAAAATCCCAAAAAGAAAATAAAAGTAAAACCGAAAACCGGCTTGGAACTGCCTAACTTTAAAGACTATGTGCAGGCCGAACTCGAACAAGATCCCATTGTCGAAGGCGCGCTGGTCTCCATCGATCAGCGGACCGAGGACATTGTGGCCTTGGTTGGCGGCTACGATTTTGTCCGCTCTAAATTTAACCGGGCGCTGCAGGCCGCGCGGCAAACGGGATCGTCTTTTAAAGCGCTGGTTTATCTGGCGGCTCTCGACAAGGACTACACGCCGTCCACTCCCATTATCGACGCGCCGATTAGCTTTGAGGAAATCGTCGAAGAGGGCCAGGACACCAAAGCCGGCGACACTCCCGAAACTAAGACTTGGCGCCCGAAAAATAATTCAGGAAAATTTGCATGCAAGGTCCTTCCAGAACCGCTTGTGCTTTTGCAAACGTTTAATAAAATCAAGTTCGCTACCGGTAGCTTTTGACTTTACCAGATC
>JANMVK010000545.1:0-1934 GCA_031392725.1 Pseudobdellovibrionaceae bacterium | reverse complement strand
ACAGTCCCATCGTGCACGCCCTGATCCGCGCCGCCGAACTGGGTAAACAGGTGGTGTGCTTGATTGAGCTCAAGGCGCGGTTCGATGAAGAGCGCAATATTTTTTGGGCGCAAGCCATGGAAAAAGCCGGCGTGCATGTGGTGTATGGAATTGTCGGGCTAAAAACCCACGCCAAACTGGCTTTGGTGATCCGCCGCGAGCGCGATGAGTTCCGCTCTTACGTCCACATCGGCACGGGCAACTATCACTCCCACACCGCAAAAGTGTATACCGACATGGGACTGTTCACCTCGAAGACCGATATTACCAATGAGGTGGTCCAGATTTTCCATTATCTGACCGGCCGCTCGCTCAAAACCGATTACACTCAGCTTTTGGTGGCACCCATCAACATGAAGGCGCGCTATTTGGAAATGATCCGCACCGAAATCGACAATGCCAAAAACGGATTGCCCAGCAGCATTATCGCCAAATGCAATAATTTGGAAGACAAAAATGTGATCGATGCGTTGTATGAGGCGGCGCAGGCCGGAGTGCCAGTTCAGCTGATCGTGAGGGGCTTTTGCTGTCTCCGCCCAGGTCTCCCGGGCATCAGCGACAGCATCCGCGTGACCTCTATAGTCGGTCCCTTTCTCGAACACTCGCGGATTTTTTATTTCCGCTCCGGCCAAGCCAATGAACTCGATGGGCGCTTCTTTATCGGTTCGGCTGACTGGATGTCGCGCAACTTGCTCGGCCGGGTGGAAGTGGTGGCTCCCGTCGAGGATCGCTCCGGCCGGGAGAAAATTTGGGAAGCCTTGCAAGCCATGGTCAACGACCAGCGCCTGAGCTGGGACATGGATTCGGAAGGATCCTATCAGCTCCGCCATCCCAAAGATCCGGCTCAAGATGTCGGCGTCCACGAACTTTTGGCGGAAAAATCGCGGTTAAAGTCTCTTCTATCTAAAATGGAAGAACATAAAGTTTGACTCGCCGAAAAAAGCAGCACGACAATCAAAGTATGGTAGTTAAAAATCCCAATCGCCTCGCCTCCATCGACATCGGCTCCAACGCTATCCGCCTGTTTGTCGGCCAGCAATCCAAGGGCGGCCGCGTGCGGGTGCTGGAAGATCAGCGGGCCAGCGTGCGCTTAGGCAAAGACGCCTTCTCCGCCGGCTACATCCGGCCCCTGACTCAAGTTGAATTGGAAAAGGCCCTGAATAAGTTCCGTGAAATTTGCGTGGAGTGGAACGTAAACACGATCCGCGCCGTCGGCACCTCGGCTCTCCGGGATTCAAGCAACAGCGGCAAAATCATCCGCCAGCTTAAAGACCGCACCGGCATTGATGTGCGATTGATTAACGGTCGCACCGAAGCCGCATTGCTGCATAAAGCGGTCACCCACGCGCTCAATATCGAATCGAAAAACGCAATGTTGATCGACATGGGCGGCGGCAGTCTGGAAATCGTGCTCAGCCGCAGGGGTAAACTCATTTCTAAAGACAGCCTCCCGCTCGGCAGCGTGCGTTTGTTGTCAAAAGTGGGGCCAAAACCCAAGTATGAGGACATCGCACAGTGGGTTCGCACCCCGCTTTACCGCCTGCGCATGCAGATCCTCGGGCGCCAGCAAAACTCACTTGATATTATGGTCGGCACGGGCGGAAATCTGCGCGCGCTCGGCAAATTGTGTTTCCGCTTAGGCTTAAGCCGCTCTCGCAGCCGCTTTCAACGGGCGCATCTGGAATCCCTGGTGCTCCGCTTGTTCCGCTTAGGTCTAGGCCAGCGCATGAAGCGCTTTCAACTGAAAAAAGACCGCGCCGATGTGATCCTACCCGCGGCGGTGGTCACTCTTGAGATGATGCGGATTTTTGAAATGCATGAAATCGTGGTGCCCAACGTGGGGCTGAAAAACGGAATTTTTTGGGATGTCCTGGAACGCCGCGACCGCGCTAAAG
>JANMVK010000480.1:0-4091 GCA_031392725.1 Pseudobdellovibrionaceae bacterium | reverse complement strand
TCGCCCTGAATTTCGATCCGGCCTTCCTTGCGGTCCATTAAATAGGTTCCGCCGCTGCCGCACTTTTTTTTGATCTCGGAGCACAGATCCATTAGGAAGTGTTCAATCTTGGGCAGATCATCAATCGCGGTCACGGTCTTGCCACCCCGCCCGGCTTTTTCAATGCGCAAATTGGCGACGAATTTATAATTTTTTAAATCGGGCTCTTTAGTGCACGTGCACTCAGACATCAGCTCTTTGCATTTGGGGCAAGCTTGGTTTTGTTTAGGATCGGTGGAGTAAACCAGCCGGGTATTGGAATTGGTCATTCAATCCTTGTAGCATGGATCGGAAACGATTTATATTCCAACCATGACCGCCCTGAGGCTCTTAATAATATTAAACTTGATTGCCATGGCCTCTTTGGCCCATGCGCATCCGGTGGCCTATAAGGGCGCGACGGGCGTGATGACCTGGAATCAACCTTTTCTTGGAGACGATTGGCTAACCTATAGCTTTCGTCCCGATGCCGCGGTCGCGGCTCGCCACATGCGCTTTGAAGTTCCGGAGGGGCGCTTGCATTTTTATGGTCCGCAATTGGATTACTTGGCAAAGCGTTGGAATCAACTCGATTCGCAAGCCAACATCTACCTCTATGGTTCCTATGGTGGGTTGAATTTTCAAGACCGCACTCATGGGGCGGGGTTTGGCGGAGTGGAGGCGGACGCCGAAAGCCGCAAACACTTTGTTATGATCCGCTACGAAAAAATGTGGAGCGATCTTGGACCTGATTTTTATCATGCGGAATTCCGATTGGGCATTGCTCCTTATGAGGCGGAAATGAATGAAATCGCCAGCTGGCTGATGGTTCAATACCAATGGCACCCGATGCTCACCAGAAAGTATGCGATCACGCCACTGATTCGATTATTTTATAAGAATGTTTTATTTGAGTCCGGAGTGAGCACGGATGGTGACTGGATGTTGAATTTTATGTTTCATTTTTAAGGAGAGGGCCGTGATTAAATGGTTTTTAGCATTTTTTATTTTATTTACCACCTCTGTCTTAGCCTATACCAAAACTGTGAAGATCACGGTTAAGGGCATGGTCTGCGGATTTTGCGCGCAAGGTGTGATCAAGAAGTTTAAATCCGAGCCGGCAATTGCAAAGGTCGAAGTCAGTCTTGAGAAAAAGTTGGTGACCCTTGACCTCAAAAAAGGCCAGGATTTTGCGGACCATAAGATTGAAGAGATATTAACCGATGCCGGCTACGACGTAGAGAAAATCGAACGCTAGCGGCCGATCAGCCTTTTTGCATCAGCCAGGGCGGCGGCTTCCGCGGCCGCGGCTTGACGGGTGGCCTCCGCCTGTTGCGCGGCTAAAATCCTAGCCGCTTCTTTATTGGCCGCAACCACGGCCGCGGCCCGTTCGGCCTCATCTTTTTGCCCCGACGCTTGATCAGCCATCTCTTGGGGCGTTAACGCCTGAGTCGACGTGGTTCCGTAATTTGATGATCCTTTTGCCGCTTGAGCCGCCGATCCGGCGGACTTCGCCGGCCCGGAGCCGCTCGAGCCGGAATTATTAAAAGTGCCGCTTCCGGTTTCCGATTTAAAGTCCAACAGCTGGCTTTTGGGCGGAGCTTGAAGCGCGGCCTTTCCGCCGTCGGCCTTTTCCTCCTCATAACTGGGTAAGGAAATGGAAGTGACCGGAACTCTGCCAGAGTCAATTTCGCTATTGTTCATGATGTTGGTGTTAAGTCCGTCGGCCTGCGCCTGGATCGCGGAAATCAAAACCAGGAGGGAAATAAACCATTTGGGGGAGGTCATACACCTCTAAGATGCAAGCCCAGCTCCATCCCGCCTGCCATTAAGGGAATCGCGGGTGCTTTGGTTTCAGACACTGCTAAAAATATATGCGCCAATCTCATTTTGAGACTTGTGAACCCTCCATGGCAATGTTGAAATTGAGAAGATGTTCCAATTCGAAAAAGCCGTTAGCGAAAAATTTGATTCTCTCGCCACTGAAGCCGGGCTAAAGGTTTCGTTAAGCCAGCCCTCGGCTATGCGCTATGAAAATGACAATATTTTTCTGCAGATTTTCTTTGATCACAAAAAAACCTCCGTGCTGATTGTAGAGCTTGGCCATCGGGCCGCCTTCGAAATGCAGTCCGAGCGTCCGTTTGGATTGATTGAAATTCTTAAAATGCGCGCCAGCCCTGAGGTCAATTACATCTCGGGCTTCCGGCCGATGAGCCAGGAAACCCTGGTGCAATCACTGGAACACTTGCGCCTACTCACCGAAAAATTCGCCGGTAAGTTGTTACGCAACGAGGATGGTGAATTTCAAGCGCTGGTGGCCTACCGGAAAAACGAGTGTATGAACCGCGCCAATCCCAAGGACATGCGCGCGGCCCGGGCCGAGGCCAAAGACGCCATGACCAAAGGAGATTATTTCGGCTTTATCAAAGCGTTGCGATCCATTGAAAGCGTGTTGACCGCGGGCGAGCGGCAAAACCTGTTATTGGCCGAGAAAAAAATCTTGTGGGGTTAACCTGCCATCGGTCTGAGCGTTGCTTGCAAAATTTACCCAATGGCGGAAGCGCAATCCTTCGTCTATAAACTCTTCATCTAACAACCTTCTAGGAGAAGATATGACCAAAGGTATTGCTCTTTTAGTTCTTGCTCTCAGTTCAGCCGCCTATGCCGCTGAAGGTGAAATCACCATCAACGGACGCGGCGATGTCGGAGCTAAACCGGATTTTATCAGCGTATCCGTAGTGGTGTCGTCACAGTGCTACAAAACGGTCGCAGAATCCGGCCGCGAAAACACCGCTCTGGCTAACAAGATCCGCGCTGAAATGGAAAAAGTCGTAAACCGCGACAACGCGAAAAAAGACGAAGTCCTGGTCAATCAAGGTCCCACTCAACAAAAAGTAATTCTGGGCGCCTATGTGAACAACACCCAGCCGGAAATTTGCCGTGGTTGGGCGTCTTCAAGCGTGGTTGAAATGCATTTAGCAAATTTCTCGGCTTGGCCGGCACTGCTCGAATCACTTAACAAAGTGATCGATGCGAGCGGCGATGCTTCCAACAACACCAGAACCTACGCCAATATTTCGTCCACCATTCCCAGCCTCTACCCTGAGACGGCGCAAAAGATTGGTGATGAAGCCGCTTTGGTTGCTTATGCCGATGCTGAACGTCAAGCGCAGTTGGTTAAAAAAGCCTACGGCTTGTGCCTGACCGGAATTAAATCGGTCACTCCCGGTGAAGGTTCGGCCCGCGCCTATTCCGATGGCCGTGAATCCGCACGAGCGGCTTCCATCGGCTCCGGCCCCCAGGGCGTGGAACTGAATTTCGGTCCGCAGTACGCTCACCGCACCGTAACCGTGGTTTACACGGCCGTTGCCTGTAAGTAATTTGCACTTTAATTTTTGAATTTGGGCGTGCCTAACGGCGCGCCTTTTTTTTAAACCAACGAATCAATAATAAATTTTTCCACAAAATTCTACCAGCGAAAAGCCATCAGTTGGTTCTCACATTTTTTATGTTTTTTCTCGCCTTCAAGGGTTGCATCTTCAAAAACCCTGCGGCTAAGGTCACAAAAAATATAAGAAAGGACCACCGATGAAACAGTTATCGGCTCTAATTTTAATTTTCACTTCTTACAACTCGTGGGGTGCTCTTCACCCGGATTTAGTGGCCCCAGCCACCAATACCGGCATAAGTGGAATCAGTGGCCTCTACCGGTTCCCGGTCGACAATGATGTTCAAGGTCAAGGCAAGGCATCAACGTTACTCGACACCAACATGCCTCAAGGCAGTTTTGAGGCATGGCACCGAGGTCAGAATATCATCACTAGTGCAATATCCGATGCGGGGGGGGAAATGCCCGGGGGGGGAATTACCCTCGGGTAAAACCGGGGGGGGAAATGCCCGGGGGGGAAGTGCCCGGGGGGGGAAATGCCCGGGGGGGGGAAATGTCCAGGGGGGGAAATGTCCTACACCCCCGTAGGCATTTAGTTTGATTGTGAATCACAATCTGCACAAGAGTTCTGTACTCTACAGTATAGTTGCACAAATCAAAGATATAATTATACTTTTCTCTAACT
>JANMVK010000452.1:0-1496 GCA_031392725.1 Pseudobdellovibrionaceae bacterium | reverse complement strand
GCCATTGTCGATGAGCTGCGCCGCACCCGGGTTGGCTCGTGGAATTTGGAGCAGGGGATCAGCCTTCCGGCGCTTGAAGAAGTGGCGACCCAAAGTGATTTAAGTCCACTTGAGAGTTTTGGCGGCGCCTTTGTCTCGCTGACGGGGGCCCTTCCGGGAATTCGATCGGTCATTATAGATGAAAAGGAAGCGCGCTTGATGGGGCACGGACAGATTCCCCGAGGACTTGCCGGCCGCTTGATTCCTGAGCAAAAGCAGGCTTTTGAGAGTGGCCAGCCAGTCTATGTAAAGGTGGTCTCCGTTGCAGGAGACCTGTTAGCCTTGCTGGGGGCGGAACCGGGGCAAGGCCTTAAAATCCGGCGGGTTTTTCGCCTTTCATAGAGGCTTTGCTTGACCTTATTGACCATCTCCAACTAAATCTTAGCTTCAATATTATTCGACTCTAAGGTGCGAATGCCAAACGGCCCCAGGGTCCATTTTAAGGAGTTCACATGGCACTAATGAAAGAAGACAAAGAGCTAGTCATCAAAAAATTCCGCAAGAGCGAACTGGACACAGGATCTTGCGAAGTGCAGGTCGCACTGTTGACCACCCGGATTCAGGGACTGACCCAACACTTTAAAGATCATAAAAATGATACGCACTCACAGCGCGGTCTGGTTCATATGGTGAACGCCCGCCGCTCACTCCTGTCTTATTTGAAAAAGACCAACAATGAACGCTACGTGAAACTCATCCATGACCTTGGCTTACGTAAATAAAAAGAAAGAAAAAAAATGAACAAAATTACTGTATCCGGCCGTTTCGGCGAAAGCACAGTCACTATTGAAACCGGCCGTTTGGCTAAACAAGCCGATGGTTCGGTGCTGGTCACTTCCGGCAATAACATGGTGCTGGTCACCGCGGTTTCGAGCAAAAACGAATCCGACAAAGATTTCTTTCCGCTGACCGTGGAATATCAGGAAAAGTTTTACGCCACCGGAAAAATTCCCGGCGGTTATTTTAAACGTGAAGGCCGTCCGACCAACAACGCGACATTGACCGCGCGTATGATCGACCGTCCGATCCGTCCGAGCTTCCCTGAAGGCTACCGTTATGAAACTCAAGTCGTCGCGACGGTTTTGAGCTATGACGGCACTTTCCCCATCGACGTACTCGCCGGTGTTGGTGCTTCGGCCGCTTTGCACGTGAGCGACATTCCGTTTAACGGTCCCACCGCCTCCGTGCAGGTGTGCCGGATTGACGGTAAGTTTGTGGCCAATCCTTCGACTGTGGATTTAGAAAAATCCGACATGGACATCACCGTCGCGGGAACCCGCAACGGCATTTTGATGGTGGAAGGCGAAACCAAGTTTGTAACAGAAGCCGATGTGCTGGCCGCTCTGAAGTTCGGCCACGAAGCGATTAAGCCCGTATTGGATATGCAAGATGAACTGCGCTCCAAAGCCGGCAATGTGACCAAGCGAGCTTATACTCCCAAAGTGATTGATGCTGAG
>JANMVK010000413.1:0-2152 GCA_031392725.1 Pseudobdellovibrionaceae bacterium | reverse complement strand
TTGGCGCTTAAACGCACCGACCAGGTGTCGGCCAAAGGGCTTTTGTTCAGGGTGCTGTAGGTCCACAGAATTTTTCCAAGCTTGGCGTCGATCATGACCAGTTGCCCGTTGTCGAGCATCAGCGACAGGCGGTGAGCCACGGGCAAGTAAGAGGGCGCGCTGGCCGGCGGTTTTTCCAGCTCCACTTCCCAATCCACTTTGCCCTTCTTCGAGGCATCCAGTTTGATCACTTTAGAACCCAGCGTGCTGACAAAAATCTGGTGATCCATGACCACGGCCGGACCTTTAATCGGATCGGTGAGGGTCGCGGTCCAATCAATTTTCCAATCGTCGGTGTCCACGGCGATGATTTTATTGTCGATGGTGACGATCAGAGATTTTCCGCTTCCCTGCGAGACCAGAAAGCCCGGTTTGATATCCAGGATGGGAGTTTTTTCGTTCAGTTTTCCGTCCCCGCGCTTAACCATCACCCACTCGGAGGTAGTAGTGCCTTTTACGGGCAGAATCAAAAAATTCTGGAACAGAAACGGGTTCGAGATCAGTTCTTTATCGACATTGACCATCCAGCGGATGGAGCCGTCGGCTTTATTTAGTCCTAAAACTTCGCCTGCCGGGTGCACCACGTAGGCGGTCGTCTCATCGAGCAATACAGTTGGCAAAGATTTATCGTCCTTCACATCGCGCACGCGGAACTTCCAGCGCAATTCGCCGTCGAGACCGACGCTGACTATCCACGGGCTTTTGCCGGTGAGATAAAAACCGCTGTCATCTTGCGCGATATTTTGCACTTCAAAACCGTCCACGCCGTGATTGACCGGAAACTGTTGGTACTCCTCATAATTCTTACTGCGGGGCGCGCCGAGCGGATCGACACCCGACCGCGCGAAATTAAAGCGGTGGAAATAAGTGGCGGCGCTGATTTTTTCAGACGGCGGGGACTGCGCCGGAATGGTAAGCAAGTTTAAGGATTCTCCGCGGGTCATGGCTGCGCGCAGTTCATGGTGCGAATATAAATAGGGATTACCGGCGAATAGCAAATAGATGACGACTCCGCAATACATCACAAAAAGGAGTACCCAGTACCACCCTATTTGCCGGCTGTCGTAGTCCATTTAACCTCGCTAATTCTTTTAAACGTGAGATCGGGTGTGCAAAAGTCCCTCACTTCAAACGCGCGGTAATTGGTGTTGTCGCGGAAGCTGCGGATGTCGAGCACACTCGACAGCGTGACAAATTCCGGATCGCTAGTTTGCAGTTGGTTGCACAGCGCCTTTAAGTCGAGAAAACGCATATACACATTGCACACCATGGCTGGCTGGCGCGACATCTGAGGTTGCACGTCGATTTGCTCGATGCGTTTTTTATAAACGGCGAAGGTGCGCTGATCGCAATCCTCCTGCGCGGCTTCCGGGTGCAGCGCCCACACGTCCAGAATATTGCGGACCTTGGAACCATGATTCAAATGCAAAAACGGCGTGAGTTGCGCGGTCCAGAACAGCAGCATCAGCAGCGCGCCCAAAATAAACGACGGCTCGGGCCGGATAAACGACTGATAAATGTATTCGCGTTCCTGCTTGCGCACTTCGAACTCATCAAACACCACGTAAAGGAGCGCGCCGAGACCCGTGGAGGTGGCCAGCAACTCGCCCATATAAAGATGCGTGCACTCAAAAAAGAACAACAACAGCCAGCCGGTCCAAAAATAACGGGCGTCTCTAAACAACAGGGCCACGCTGCCGATCATTTGCACCAGCAAGGACAACGCCGCGAACCACTCGGCCAATTTCACCGGGATATGCAGATGCTCCCGGTACCAATTTCCGCTGAGCCAATCCGGAGAGGCTTGTGACAAGCCGCGTGCCGCAAAAAACGACACAATAAGCCAGCGCATCAAACGATGTTTGCTGGGGATAAACAGGTAAGCGAAGGACATAAAGAAAATGAAGTAGCCCTCATTGGAACTGAGGCGCAGATCCTGAAAATACATCAGCATGCCGCACAGCAGCCCACCGAACATAAGATAGTAACCGACCGCCACAAAGTCTGAAAGCAGCAGCACGAACGCCGCTAGCGCCATCAAGACCGCATAACCGTAATAAAAAACCGTTAAAACTTGGATCGGAATTCCGCGCAGCCAATCGCAATTTTCCAT
>JANMVK010000349.1:0-12768 GCA_031392725.1 Pseudobdellovibrionaceae bacterium | reverse complement strand
CTCACGTCGGTGCGGTTCAGTGGAAAAAAATTAAAGATGAAATCGTCTCCTTCCTGAAACAGTGAGTCATGGCGCGGAATATGCAGCCCTACATCTCTTAGGTACAAACCCAGGAGGTTACTGTGAGGAATACGTTCATATCTTTATTGGCCGCGACGTCGATGATCGGCTTCAGTGCCATGGCCAATACCGGTACGGCCAAAACCACCACTACGAAAACCACGACCGAATCGGAACGCCCCATCGGCATGGGTCAAACCACCCCTATGGATAATAAAATGGCGCAAAATATCCGCGATGAATTGAGCAAAGACTCAACTTTATCGTCGAAGGCCAAAAATGTACGAGTCAATGCGGCAGACGGTGAAGTCACCGTAAGCGGAATGGTCGCCACTCAAGCGGAACGTGACAAAGTGGAATCCGTCGCCCGCCGTGTGGCGGGAGACAAGCGCGTGATTCTGGATGTCACCATTGAGTAGCTAGTTTTTTGGAAGAGGCTGGAGCTGGTTGTAACAGGAATTGCCTGACCAACCAGCTTGGGTGATCACGCCATTTTTATCGGCGGTCACCCGCCAAGTGCAGAAACGTTCAAACTCTCCGGTTGCGGTGCCTCCACCCGTGTCGGTGGAGGAAATCCCCCGGTAGCCCATCGAACGCGTCCATTCATAAATTTTTCCATCACCAAATTTAGCCGACGCCGTCGGCGGGCCGTAGTCATTGATCGCGGTGTCCATGGTTTTACCCACAAATTGCTGGCGCAGATGATGTGTGTACTCGTTGGCAGTCACGCATCCGGCGAGAGTTAAAATGATAGCGATCAACAATAAATGCTTCATGTCTCAAGGCTGATCGGCAGATGCATAAAAATTTTTAACGGCTCCCGGACTAAGGTCGGAGCCGCCCGAGATTTTCCAGTAACGGTCCTTGGATGGCCACCACTGACGGCCGTGGGATCGAACTCCCGCCATCAGGCCAATGGCTCGAGGGTGCGGACAGCGACTTCGTCTCCTCACCTGGATGCTGAATGCTGAGGAACAAGGTCCGCCCGTCTGGTGAGAAGCTGGGACCCGTGAGTTCGGCTTCCACGGGCGCCGAAGCCACTTGCACCGCCCGGCCCGCGTTAGCGCCGGATGTGGGAATAACAAAAAGGCCGTTATTGAGAAACGGCGCATAGTCTTTTTTCCCAAGCACACTCGAGGAAATATCCGACGTCATCCACAGATTGCCGTAACGGTCGAAGGCCAGATTGTCGGGGCAGGCGAAGCCGTTCTGCTCTCCGCCCATTAAAAACACCGACGGGTGAAAATTCAGCGACAAAGGATCGCCGTTTTCTTCGTCGATCTTCAGCAGCGAGCCGAATAGATTATTTTTATTCTTGTTGTTGGTGAGAGAAATGATCACTGAGCCGGTGATGGGATCCACTTCAATATCCTCCGGCCGGTCTTGAGGCGTGCCGCCCACCAACCGCGCGGCTTCACGCACCCGCAACAAAACTTCGGTTTGCGAGGTAAAGTGATTTTGCAGATCTTTTTGCTTGTGGATATCCAGCGAAATCCAGCGCCCGTTAAAGGTGTCGGCCACAAACAATTCGCCTTCATCCAATGAACCCGGCTTAGTTGAGATAAATTTATAAATGCATTCGTCAATGGCATCGTCGCCCATATAAACTACACAGCGCCCGTCATCGGCCAAGACCGGTGTAGCGCCCTCGTGGCCGAAACGGCCCAGCGCCACCAATTTTTTTGCTTGGCCGGTTAAGGGATTCACCTCCACCACCCAGCCATACTGCTCGGGTGAGCGGCCGAAGTAGCGTTGCCATTGCTCGGCGGCCGGATCCAATACGAACTCCCGACCGTCCTTATTATATTTGTAATCGCCAAAGGCGGTCTGGTAATTTTCCTCGCAAGTCAGAACACTTCCCCATGGCGTCACTCCGCCCGCGCAGTTGGCGAGAGTCCCGTAAGCCGTCGACAATCCGTCAATTTTTTCCGGCCATGCGATGTCAATCGGCGTGAAGGCATCGATTCGGCGATTGTAGGAGCTATCAAACACCACGCTCCACCCGCCGCTGTCTTGGCGGATATGCACGAGACTTCCGCCCACGCTGCGCATTTCAGCCTCAACCTGATCTAGAGTTTTCGTGGCGGCATCTGTGTTGCCATGAATAAACAACGGACTGGCGTACTCGTGATTGACCCACAACACACCCTCGCTGGGATTTCCGGGAAAGGGAATAAACGCGGTGAAGTCATTATTAAAGCCAAAGCGCAAATCACCAAGCGCATCCAACGGGTCACCCCATTTTATTAGAACATTGGATTCCAAACCTTGAGCCAAAATCAAATCGTCGGCCGATGAGGGTGAAATTCCGCTGAATCTTCGCCGCGGCAGAACTTGTGCCAGTGAATAATTGGGAACTAATGACGCCACTATTCCGAGCGCGCTCGCGTGACCCATAAATTCGAGAAATCCTCTTCGATTCATTTTGTTTTCCTCCGGTGTTGACCCTTTCGAAGTAAGCGCATTCGCGATCTGGGTCAAAATTTTCGGCGTACCTTCACCAATCAAAAACAAAACACGGACACAATCCTGTATTTGCAAAGTGGCGCATTGTCTTTAAGGTAAAGACAGATGTTGCGGAGGGATTTTCTTCAGGGGGTGAGTTTAACAGCGCTGTCGGCCGGCGTGATGGCCTGCGCGCGTGCTCCTTCGAAGCCAACTCCAGCTGCAACCCGGATCGCCTTTGGCTCGTGCGCCGACCAAAACTTCGCGCAGCCCATTTGGGATTCCATTGCCGCGAAAAATCCTGATGTGTTTGTTTTTTTAGGCGATAATATCTATGCCGACACCGAAGATATGAACTCCATGATGGCTGAGTATCAAAAATTCGCCGCCAACCCCGATTTCGACCGCTTTCGCCGGAAAATTCCCGTCGTCGCCACTTGGGATGATCACGACTATGGCTGTAATGATAGCGGGTGCGAGTATCCCCGCCGCCGGGAAAGCAAGGCCCTTATGCTGAATTTTTTCGGCGAACCGCAAAATTCACCGCGCCGCACGCGCGAGGGAATTTACACTTCTTATTTTCTGGGTGAGCCCCCGCACCGAACTCAAATTATTTTGTTGGACCTGCGCTGGTTTCGCACAGCGCTGAATGTGAATCCAGATCTTGGCTATGGTCCAACACAAGATCCCGCTGCCCAACTTTTGGGCGATATTCAGTGGCATTGGCTCGAACAGCAATTGAGAATACCCGCGGACTTCCGCGTGATCGGAAGCAGTATCCAATTTCTCTCCAGCGAACACCGCTGGGAAAAGTGGGCTAACTTTCCGCGCGAACGGGAACGATTAATCCGCCTGATCGAACACCTCAATTTGCGCGACCTTACGATAATTTCTGGCGATATGCATTTTGGCGAAATTTCCCGGGAAACACTGGCAAACGGCACTGTCCTCCTCGACGTGACGTCCAGTGGATTGAACAGGTCCGAGCCGGCGGGGGAGATTCCCAACTCCCGCCGGCTACATTTATTTGAGGGAGAATGCAATTTCGGCATGATCACCCTGAATGGGTCAGCGGGACCGCGAATGACCTGTGAAGTATTTGATCAAAATGGCGTGGTGAGAATTACGGCCGTGCGCTGAGTCCGGCTTCACAATTGCGGCCATCACCGTCGTCATCGCCAAGGTAACCCGGCAAATCACGAGCCTCATAACTCTCGGCGAAATCTAAAGCCATGGCGAGGGCCGTATCGAAATCCTCTTGGATCATCGATATTGGAATCCGTTTACGAAGCGCATTGGCCCATTGGAATTCGGCATGTGGAATGCCGGTTTTCTCAAAGCCCCCGGCCTTGCGTAAGAATGAGGCCAGCGCTCGGTAAGGGTCGTTGCGCAGGTCGTTGACTGACTCAGGCAGCGTCTTTAATCGATAAGTCATGGCGCCCCGGCGGTCGCCGAAGTAAAGCCATTTTCTCCTGATCATGCGTTTGTTAAATTCAATCCAAGTCAATTTAGAAAAATCCGCAAGCACTTCGATGTAAGCCTTTTTAATTTTGAGTTCCACCAGAGCGGTGAACTCATGATGTTTGTCTAGAATGAATATGGAGTCGTCCGGACCGAACACCGCGGGCGCGGGATTCTCTTCCAAGTTCTTGCGCAGCTCCTTAGAGGGCATGTCGCCAAACTTTTCCACTTTTTTGGCCACCCATTTAAAGCCGACCACACCTTGGGTCGGCCTCATATCGGCGGGATTCACTGCATAAATATCGCCGGCCCAAGCGGATCTCGCTACGAACATCAGGAGCATAAGCACGCATAAAAATTCCAGCAAAGCTCGTGTTAAATTTTGAATGGCAGGCATGCCACTCAATAACCGCTGGATGTGATCGACACCAGGCATTTCCTCATCCTAACGAAACGAAAACCATCGCACCGGGTACTTCTTTCACGCCGCGGAGCCAACTATTCGCTTACAGGTATTTAACAGTTCAAGTTAGCAAATGTGGTGCCCATTCGATTGGCCCTCGTTTAACAATCCCGTTACACTTAAGTCATGCGCTTACTAGTTGTTACCGATGCCTGGCATGATGCGAGGATGGGAAGGATCAACCCTAGGTCTGGACCAAAGTCCAAAGCCGCAAACTTCTCTCCCACATTTGACCCGAAAACGTAAAACTGAAAGTCATACGCTTTCAAAAGGGGTCATTGTGCGAATCCTAATATTGGCTATATTCCTGTTCTGCATGCCGCTCTCCGGTTATGCCAAGGGCTTAACCATGGTCTCCAAAAAACAGACGATCGTAACTGGTTTTCTCATCAAAGAAGACACCAACGCCGTCATCCTAAGCGGACAGTACAAATATGTTCTGCCGTGGATGGAGTTCGCCAAAATTAATCAATTCAATGCCGAACATGAAACGCGCCAAGCGAAGTACAAACTTCCCATGCAGCATGTGGTGGCGACTCTAGTTCCCAAAGAGGAGATGTCACGATGAAGTACGCATTACTTTTGCCGGTTCTTTTCTCGTTACACGCCTACGCCGCCATCGAATGTACCGTGCGGGGCCAAATGGTGGTTGTTGAAAGTGGCTCTGGCCGCAAAGTCATGAGTTGTGAAAATGGCCTTTTGGGCGGCCTCTCACCCGATGGTTTCCCTGCTTCCCGGCTGGCCTCCGCCCTCGAGCAATATAAAAATGATCCCGCATTTATGCGCGCCATGACGCAAGTGGGGTTGGGAAATAACTATCAGGAAATGTTAAACAATATTAATGGCAGCCGCGGATTGGTGAGCATCAATGGCGACGCCGGCGACCAGCAGGCGATGGCTTTGCTCTCACAAAAAATTAATGAGCACTCGGGTGCCACGGCCGCGATTGCGGAAATGGAAATTGAGCGCGCACAACAAACCGCGGCCCGGGAAAAACGGGATAGCACACCGGTCGCGCTGACACCCGAAAAATTGACTGACCTGGCCGCGGCCAATCTGGCTCTTTCCAAACAAATCACTCCCGGTAATTGCCGCGAGATAGGAAAGCGGGAAGCCGGCCTCAAAATGTTCCAGGTTCATTTTGAAGATGGTGAGAAAGGTTTGCTGATGCCTTTGTCGGTTAAAAAGAACAGCGCCACCGAATACGAAGTGACCATGCAAAACGCCGGGGTCGGTTGGGGCGGCTTGGCGGTTGCACAAGGAACACAAGTGCGTAAGCTGAAATTTCAAGGCGGCAAGGTGATTTGGGTTGGCAAAGACGCAAAGGAATTTCCGATTAGGAACTTCTCCGAATTAAAGCCCGCTGATGCCTTAGGTGGTGCTCGTCCGTTTGGTTGGGGATCCACTCCCGACACCTGCCTTTGGGCTCGAAATTTCGAGCCGGCCGCTGGCAGCACACCGGGCGATGGACAGGCGCCCGCGGCAGTCAAAAACTAAACCGAAAATGGTCCCGAAAGTTTTAGTCGAAGATTTTATGCTCACCAAAATTATCAGGGTCACGCCTGACCTGACCCTGTTTGAGGTGGCCGAACTTTTCCTAAAAAAACAAATCAGCGGCGCGCCTGTGGTCGACGGAATGGATCGCGTGCTCAGTGTGATCGGTGAAGGCGTCACCTTGCGCCTCGCCGCTTCCGAAGGCCTGAATATGACCGTGGCCAAGTGCCTCGCTAAGCTCACTCCGAGCGATGAAATCATAACCTTAAAAAAAACCGACACATTTCAAGACGCCTACCGGGCTTTTCTTAAATACAATATTCACCGCATCCCCATTGTCGATTCCAACGGCATCCTTAAGGGATTAATTTCACGCTCCATGATTTTCCGCATTTTTGTGGAAGCCCATCACGGTAAAAAAACCAATCAGGCATAAAACCCTGCGCTCCCGCCGGTTTATTAGGCACTCCATGACGCAAACCGCTTCCGATTGGGAAGCGAGTTGCGTCGATAAGTATTTTCCCGGATCATTTTAGTGCTCCGATTGTTCATCCAGGGGGAATTCATGATCCGTTTTGTTTTGCCACTCATTTTAATCCTAGGCTTTCAAGTTTCAGCGCAAGAAACCACCAACGCAAATATTATTAAAACCGAAACACCGGCGTATTCCATCGCTCCCAAAACCATGGCGACCGAATTCGGAATCATGTCGAGCTCCATCAACAGCGGCACCCGCTTCGCTAACGTGGGAATCATGCGCCAGTGGCAAAACGGTTTTGAACTGGGAGTGCGCGGACTGATGCCGGTCGATTTCGAGCGCGAAACTCAAACCTACATGGGCCAGTTGTTTATGCGCTTTGATTTTGTGAATGCAGTGAATGTGATGTTTCTGGAGACCAGCCTATTTCAAGGATTCTTCAGCGACTTCGGGACAACCGCGTTTGCAGGCTTTGGCGCCACCTACGGATACCGCCGCGAGCTGATGAATGACTTCACCGCAGGCGTGAACATCGGCGTGGATTGGTCGACATCGCGGATCAGCCGGGACAATATTTCGGACGTGTCCGCGCTTTATAGCCGGTTGGGTGTTGTGGGCGGTTACAATTTTTAACAGCCCGCACTAATCGAAAGCCGGTATATCTGAACAACGGATCTGGGAACGGACCGTGGCGCCTTGCGGTTCGTGATAAATCACCCCCGCAGGCAAAGCTTCCTCCACGCAGGATGGAGTAGTTGAAACCGAAGCGTTCAAATAAATCATCTTCAATCGCCCGGCCCTCGGGATACACGTAGTACTGAGTGCCCACCCACTCCTCCACATTGCCGGCCAAATCATAGTGCCCATAGGGTCCAGGTGTGGCTGCGAATCGATCCACCGCTGAGGTCGAACCGAGCCCGGATTCCACCGTATTGGCGGCCTTCGCATTGAACTCCTGCCCGTAGGGATACTCACGAAAATCCGCGCCGCGCGCCGCGACCTCCCACTCAGTCTCGGTGGGCAGACGGTAGCTAAACTCCCGGTCTTGCCCGGTCAGCCAAGCCGCGAAGGCCTCTGCCCACGCCAACGTCACTCCCCAAACAGGATGATGATCGGGACCACCGACTGTTATCGACTCCGGAATTGCCGCGCCGGTGTGTGAAATAAAATTGTGAACGTCGGCGTTGGAGACCAAAGCCTGCTGCAAAAAAAAGGCTTCACAGTTCACGCTATGAGCGGGAAATTCCTTTTCAATCCAATCACGAAATTGGTTCTCGTGATAACACGGATTGATCAAACGCTTCTTCCATTGCTCGACACAAGCCCACACACCTTCCCCCGTGGTGCCGATGCGGTAACGGCCTGCCGGGACCGGAAGGAAATTCATGGCACATTCACCCGGTAGATATTGCCGTCATAGGAGGACGCCCAAAAAGCGCCGTCAGCAAAAGTCAAACTTGAAACACCGGCGGCGGTGAGTCTTCTAAACACGGGCCATGAGCGGGTTTCGCGGTCGTAGAGCGCCATGGTTCCATCGTAAGCCGCGGCCGCGATGTAGCGGCGATCGGCGCTGGTGGACGTGCATTTTATGGAGTGATCAAAGGGAGTCGCCAAATTCTCCTCCTCCTCAACTCCACACCAAATCTTCAAACGCAGATCGCGGCTCACGGTCGCGAATTTTCCGCCACCCAAGGCCACGCAAGAGTTTACGATATTGTCGTGCGCTCCCGTGCGCAGCGAGGTCACGCGCAGCGTGTGCAGGTCGAACAGCGCGATGTCAGCAGCCGCGCCACCACAGAAAACAATATTGCCGCACACCGAGAGATCTTTAACGGCATTCTGCAGCACCGGAAATTCGCCAACCATTTCCAAAGCACCTCCACGCTCCTTGAAGATCGCCAATTCACCAACATAAGTCGCAAGCACCAAGAACTCTCCCGCTTGAATCGCCTTGTTGATGGGACATTTCAAAGAGATCAACTCCTCTCCCGTAAGAGCGTCAAATACCTTGCCCAAATGGCCGCCGCACACGATGCGGTTGTTAAAGCGGGTGATGAAGTTGCATAAAGAACCCATTTCCGCGACGACATCGCGCGCGGAGACCGTGGTCCCGGCTTGACCTCGGTTGGCGCTCCGCACCTGGCCGGAATCGCCAACGGCAAAGACCAATTCCTCATCGACCAGAACCGCGTTGATGCAGTCCGTGGCCTCGACTTTGGAAAAATCCCACTCCTCCGTCACAAGATTCAAGCGGCAATAGGATGAGCCAAAGGTTCCAAAGATGAGATTGTCACCGTCTTGAAACGTGCAGCCGCGAGCCCACACCACAGGGGGAATGCCGATTTTTTTTATTATTTTCATTCCACAGGTGTCGATCAGAGTGAGATCGCGGTCATAACTGACGCTGACCAGCCGGGTTTCCTCTTGGTTTAAAATTAGATTTTTGATCCCGGAGCGGTGAACCTTTATTTTCAACAGGCGCTCACCGTCGATCCGCATCACTTCGCCCGCGTCGTTGCCGGCATAGACCAAGCCGGCCGAGCTCATTACCACTGAATCCGTTTGGACTTTTTCGGGGCGAAATAACGACTCTTGCTCACCGCTGATCAGATTCCAGGTGCGGATCGTGCCATCATCACCGGAGCTGACAATTTTGCGGCCATCCGCGCTCCACGCCAATGCTTGCGCGCACCCTTGATGGCCGCTGAAGGCAATTAGCAATTCGCCATTTACGCTGAATACCCGGACCTTTCCGTCCTGCGAAACGGTGCCGATGCGGCCGCCGTCGGGAGAAAAGCGCGCCATTTCGACATCATCACTGTGATTTCCGAGAACAGCTTTCAGTTTCATCGAAGGCAGCTCCCACACGCGGGCCGTGTAGTCGCTGGAAGCGGACACCAGCAGTTTCTCGTCCCGGGAGATCTCGCAACGGTTCGCGAGATGATCGTGGCACCCGCGCGCCAAGGCGGTCTTATTCGCGGCATTCCACAGTATCACTTGGTTGTCGTAACCGGCCGTCGCCACGAATTGGGGCGAGCAGGCCACTCCGCTGATGGGTCCATTGTGCCGAATCATGATTCCGCCCCTCTTAAATAAGTGAGTTGAAGTCCGTCATGGCCGCCGAGCTGGGACTTAGCGTCCAGGTAGCGGCGGTTGTGTTCGCAAACATAAGTTTGGGTGAAAAGCCGGTGATGGACAGCCACGCCGTTTTTCTCCAGGCCCTTCACCTTGCGGGGATTGTTGGAGAGCAATCGCACCTGCGTGATGCTCAGGGCTTTCAACATATCGGCCGCCACTTTAAAATCGCGCAGATCATCCGCAAAACCCAATAGGCGATTGGCTTGATAGGTGTCGTGTCCCTGATCCTGCAACCGGTAGGCCTTGAGTTTGTTCATTAAGCCAATGCCCCGGCCTTCTTGCCGTAAATAAATAATCAGACCCGAGGCCTGGGAAAACCGGCGCATGGCCTCGTCCAGCTGTGGGCCGCAGTCGCACCGTTGGGAGCCGAATACATCTCCCGTCAAACACTCGGAGTGAATCCGCACCGGGGGAACGCGGTTCAAGCGCCAGTCGCCGAAAGCAAACACCACATGCTCTTTGCCATCTTCCAAGCCCCGAAACGAAATGACTTCCGCCAATCCATGCCGGGTTTGAATCCTAATATTTTCATCAACCGTTGTACTCATCTTGTTCTCCTCATAGTCCGAAGGGGTAAGCTTTTAAATCGATAGATTTACGGGTTTCGCAAAGGCCGTGAGCCATGGCCTTGAGCACATTCAAATTGAATTTCAAACGCGCGTCCAAACGTGAAGTGGAGTCATCCGCATTGACGTTGCGGACAATCAAATGGTCCGGCAGATAAATCATTTGATTGTTCTTGCTGCCATTCATTCGCAGCTGCGCGACCGGATAAGTCCCTGACGCTCCGGCGCTGACACCGATGAGAAACGCCGGCTTGTAGGCCAGCTCCTGATTGGAGCAGAGTAAAAGAAAATTTCCGAGTTTGGGCGGGATCATTCCCGCCCATTCCGGACTAATTAAAACAATGCCGTCACACGCCTCAAGTTTCTGGCTGTACGGGGCCCATTGCGCATAGGCGGCGCTTTCACGATTCCAAAAATCTTCATTCCAAAATGGCATTTCAATTTCCGCGAGATCAAAGCCGACCGGTTGGAGGTCCAACGTTTCAAGCGCCGTGGCCACCCACTTGGCAACTTGCGAGGAGCGGGAGTTTTTCCGGTGGGACGCGCTGATGACAGCTATTTTCACAATTCACCTCTCTAGTTATTAAGCCGCTCGGAGCGGTTGCCGGGGATATTGCAAGCCCAAGGCCGATGTGATTTGGCGCCAGATATCCATATATAAGGAGCCGCCGTCCGCCGGGGCTCAGGTGCCGGACCAAGCGTCCGGGTTCTCGGACATCCTCAGCCAGGGCAACGCCTAGGTGGTCCCCGGCGCGGTCAAAGGTCTGGCATCGCACTTGCTCAAGTGAACCGCATCGAAAGGAGGCCCCGATGAAAAAAATCAATCTGAACAAAAACCAGTCCGCCGTAGCCGCTTCTGCAGTTACTTGTCAGTAATTAATAAACCCTGGAAGAGTTAAACCTTCCGGGGTTTTTTTTGAGGAGAATTAAACCATGCGTCCCGTCCATATCAAATACGACGAAAAACTCCAGTGCCTGTTCGCCTCCACCAGCCGCGGAACGATTTTGCAATTGGACGCCGCGCTCAACCGGATCGCCGGTTCCGAACCCATTTACAATGTAAACAATCTTTATGTTATGACCCTCGACGAATCCTATATCTACGCGCGCGACATCGCGGGCAAACTCCTGCGTTGGCGCAAAGACAATCTCGCGCTCGACACCCTGATTGACCTCGCCCATTGGTCGGACCCGAACGAGGCCGACGTACCCAATGTTTCCCACGGCCTTTTCATTCATGAGGGCTCCGTTTACGTGTCCATGCCACAGGGAAGAATCGGCAAATTCCGCCAAACTGATTTGAGCTTTACCGGCCTTTCGAAATATTTGCCAAAAGCCCTGATCGAATGCGTGGAGTTCACCGGCCCCGCGGGACACTTCGCCGTGGATTTTTCCGGTTACCTCTATCAAGGCGACATTGATGACGATCTAAAAATAGTGAGCCGGCTGGCCAATGGCGCCTGCCACCAGATCATTCACGACAAAAAATTTGACCGCTACTGGGTCACCGACGATTTTCACTGCGGCCTCGCGGTGTTTAAGGCGGACGATCCCAAAAAAATTCTGCGGGTGCCGCTGACCAACGACGACGTGGAATGGATGAGTTTTAATTCCGATCAGTCGGAAGTGCTGGTCGCCTGCTTTGACCGGTACGTTTATCGCTTAACGAATGAGCCTATACCCAGAGTCACCGGCCGCCTGGGCCCCCTGAAATATCAAGTTAATCATGTGGAGTGGGTGAAGCCGGATATGGCATTCGCGCTCACGGAATCGGGCGAAATCTATCGACTCAACCCTGAAACAGGAGACTTCCAACTGGGATCTACAGGCACCAATGCGGTTTGGGATCTGCAACCTCAGCCCAATCAGGCCGGCGTATTCTGGGCCGCGTTTGAAGACGGACACATCCGGAAAATCGCGGCGGGCGACGGACACATTCGAACCTTGAGCGAACGCGATTTAGGACTCGGCATGATCCGCCGGGTGATTCCTCATCCCGAGGCCGGCGCATTCCTGCTCACCACCGCCGGCCATGTGGCCAGGCTCGACGACAACTTGCAAATTATCTGGTTATTTGAAACCAAACCCTTGTTGCGGGATTTGGCTTATCATGAAGGCAAACTTTTATTTTGCTCGGAGGCCGGCGAGCTCACTTGTTTAAACAGCGAGACCGGTTCGAAACTTTGGCGGCGCGATTTGGATGTACCACTGTGGACCGTGACGATTGATCCCGCGGGTCAGCACTTTTTAGTGGCGTCACGCCTTTGTGAGCGTGGTGATCAGGGCCAAGAGACTTCCGGCCGGCCCACTCACCTCAGGGTTGGCGATATGGTGAGTGGCGCGACGATCCGGCAGAAGCCCATCTTCGGCAATATCAAACGCATGAAATGGATCGATCGGGATCAAATGTTAATGAACGGCAACGGCGAAGTGGCCGTGTCGTTGGTGCGCGCCGGAACATTGGAAGTGATCCGCAGCTGGACGCGGTTTCAGTTGAACACCTGCGAAGCCGCGCTCGCCCACGGCAGCCGCCTTTTCACCACCACTTACGGTTATCAATTGAACACTTTTGACTTTGAAGGTGAAATTCTCGAATCGGCGTTTCCCTTTGAAGACTATGCCACCTCGCTCGCCGCGGTTGATGAACGGCACATTCTCGCGGG
>JANMVK010000461.1:0-1736 GCA_031392725.1 Pseudobdellovibrionaceae bacterium | reverse complement strand
CGGCATGGACATGGTCGATGCGCGCTACTATCACATGTTCGAACCCGACCGCATGGTCGCCAATTGGTTCAGCGCTCTTCTCACCAAGCACAATTACTATTATGAAGGCGGAAACTTTATGGTCACCGATGATGGCAATTGCATCACCGTGGACAACAATCGGAGCAAAGTGATCCCGCTCAATGTCTTTAAAGACTACTACGGTTGTAAGCGCACCATCCGGCTGCCGTTTATTAAAGGCATCGGCCATGTGGATGAATCGGTGCGGGTCGCGGGCCACAACAAAGTGTTCACCGACAGCCCCGAGTACGCGAGACTGCTGCAGGCCCAAGGTTTTCAAACCATTATGCTGCCGCGGCCGAACCGCGAATATGAAACATATGTGAATTCGCTGCTGGTCAACGGCACGATGTTTGTGCCGGTGTTTGGCCAAGCCAACGACGCTGCGGCCATCCGCGCTTATGAACAAGCCGGTTTTAAAACGATTCCGATTAATACCGTAAGTTTAGCCAATGACGGACATGGTTCCATTCATTGCATCACCATGACGTATCCGAAAATTCCCTTTAGCGGCATGATCAAAATGCTCGGCGCGGTCGAATAGAGTTAATGCAGGATTTTAGGCGGCGCTGCTTGCCGGGCGCCGTCGATCAAGTCGGGCAGCCATTGGGAAATGGGCCTGGCTTTAAAGCCGAGCTTCACCACTTTTTCACAATTCAAAAACGAATCTTCCTGGGGCGCATAAGGCGAGCGGTTTTGCGGCGTGGGCGCTTGCACCAGCAGGGGACGGTGGCCGACGCGGATTTCGATTTCGCGCAGCAGATCGCTGATCCGGATGGGCATGCCGCTCGCCACATTAATCGGGCCGGTGAAGGTTTGGTCGATGGACCATTTTAAAAAATTACACGCGTCTTCGGCGTGAATCATGGAAATTTGAGCCGCGGGGTTGGGCACGTAGATAGTTTGGTTGCGCTCAATGCGCTCGACATGAAACTCCAGGCGGCGGGTGTAGTCATCGGGCCCAAGTATAAAAGGAAAGCGGACCGCCAGCACCGGAAACCCAGTTTGCAGAGCGAGCAAGGTTTCCGCGCGGCGCTTGCCGTCTTGGTATTTTTGCCCGGCATCTTTGGTCATGGGCTTGGACATATCAAAAGTCGCGGGATTGAATTTTTCCTCTTTGCGATTGGCGCCATCGTCATAGACGCTTCCGGTGGAAATCATAATATAACGGCCGACCTTTTTAAAATGAGATATGGCACTTTGCGCGTCGACATCGTCGTAACAAGCAAAATCCACCACCAGATCAAAATCGTGGTCGACGCTGCTCAGAGCGAGATTGCGGCGGTCGCCTTTATAAACGGCCGCACGTTTTAAGTGCGGCGATTGGCCGGTGCGGTTGACCACGGCTAGGTCATATTTTTTGTCGCGGTCCATTTCCATGCACAAACGCAGTCCCACAAAACGGTTGCCGCCGATGACTAAGACTTTCATTGGCCCACTCCGAACGCGGATAGGGACATCCGCCTCACAAAAGGATCTAAAATCGGATCTACGCGATGATCGAGATTGGGAATCACGTGAAATTCCCCGTTAAAGCCACTGTCCAATAATTTCTTGTGCGAGGACTGTGAGGATTCCAGCGGCCAGCGGTCGTCCTGTTCACCATGCAAGGCGAACACTTTAATATTTTTATTTAATTCACTGTAGGGTTCAGGCGGAAAGCCGCTGCCCGCGGT
>JANMVK010000296.1:0-3473 GCA_031392725.1 Pseudobdellovibrionaceae bacterium | reverse complement strand
GGCCACGGCACCATCGGAAGAATTTTTGGTGGCGATAAAAGTGACTTTAAAATCACCGGTGTAATGCTTGTCCTGCAGATCCACCAGCTCTAAGCCGAAAGAATTGTGAATCTGGTATTCGGTGATTAACATTCGCGGTTTATGACTCTCGATCATCCGGCGCGCGTCTTCCATCCGCCGGGCCATTAAAATCCGCGTGGGCGGAATGCCAAGCGAGCGCAAGCAGGCTTGAATGCTCGAGGCAAACGAGGCCGAGGGCTCCACGATCAGGCAGAAGGTGCCTTCCAAAAACTGTTCTATGCGGAGCCTGATCGCCGCGGTCACGCTTCGTCGTCTCCGCGCATGGAAGAAAACACCTTCTCGAGCCGGCCGCGGTCTTCTTTAATTTGCAGGATTAGGTTTTTCCACAAGACTTTGTCGAACTGGTGCAAATGAATTTCAATCCGGTTGGATTCAGTTTCATCGGGCTCAATCGCCGCGATTTTTCCGGTGGCTTCAAATTTAAAAGTTTTTTTATTCATCAACACCGTGCCGGACAGCTCCACTTGATGCCCGACCCGGCCTTGCGCTGGCGCGTGAAACACCAAGCTGCTGGGGCTTAAGTCGACAACGTCGAGACACTTCTTGGCGTCGCCCTTAAAAATATCGGTTTGGGTAGTCAGGTTGCGGACATGGGTGAGTTCCACGGTCGGCATAGATTTACTCCGGTTTTAAGTCGATCGTCTCCAGGGAATCATAGGCCAGGTCCCCAAGCAACAAACGAATGGTCTCTTCCAGACGGGGCGAGAAGTCGGTGCACAATATGTCCAGTTTTCCACCTCCGGGACCTTCGCGCAGATTCAATGCGGCCAGATCTTCGATCAGTCCTTGGCTGGAATCGACTAAAGTAATGGCATCTCCCACGGCTTTGCGGATCGACACGCGCAGCACCGGAAAATGCGTGCAACCTAAAATTAAAGTGTCGATTTGATGTTTGGTGACGCTTGAGGCGTAGCGGTAAACGATTAAATTGGTCACCGGATCATCAATCCAGCCTTCCTCAACCAGCGGCACCCACAGCGGGCAGGCCTGCTGAAAAACTTCCGCGCCGGCATTGAGTTTGTGAATGGCTTTTGGATATGCCTCGCCATAAACCGTAGCCCGCGTGCCCAGCACGCCGATGCGTTTGGTGGTGGACATCTGCAGCGCCACGCGCGCGCCGGGTTCGATCACGTTAAACACCGGCACGTCGGAACGTATGGGATGTTCAAGCACGGCGGTGGAGGCCGAATTGCACGCCACTACGATGGCCTTGGGTTTATAGGTGCGCAAAACGCGAATGCACTGTTCGACGTACTGGTGAATGGTGTGCAAACTTTTACTGCCGTAGGGGAGCCGGGCGGTGTCGGCGAGATAAATAAAATCTTCCGCCGGCCAACGTTTTCGCAGTTCTGTGAGCACGGTCAGTCCGCCCACGCCCGAATCAAAAACCGCGACGGCCGACATTGTGTTACTTCACTCCATGAGCAATGGATTCACGGTAACCGTTGGGAGTCATTTCCATAAAGCGTGATTTTTCGCCGATCTCATTCAACTGCACGGCATTGATGTAGCTCATGCCACTGCGCAAGCCTCCGGCCAATTCATGAACCACGTCTTTCACATTGCCCTTAACCGGTACCGAGGTGGATTCACCTTCAGGCGCCATGCCTTCGGGCAAACCGCCGCGCCACGAAGTCTGCGCCGCGCGCGAGGCCATGCCGCGATAATGTTTTTTGCCGTAATGAACAGTGCCGGGAGTTTCTAAAGTTCCAGATAACAGCGAACCCAGCATCACGGTCTCAGCACCGGCGGCAAACGCTTTCACGATATCGCCCGATCCTTTAATGCCGCCATCGGCGATCACCGGAATATTTTTATTTCTGGCCGCTTCCATGCACCAAGCCACGGCGGTCAATTGCGGAACTCCACAACCAGTGATCATGCGGGTCGTGCACATCGACCCCGGACCGATGCCTACTTTTATAGCATCAGCGCCGGCATTGATCAGTTCTTCGGTGGCTTCGGGTGTGGCCACGTTGCCCGCGATTAAATCCACGCGGTCACCGAATTTATCTTTGAGCCATTTTAAAATTTCCAGCATGGCCTCGGAATGGCCGTGAGCGATGTCGATGGTTAAAATCTTAGCCCCCGCATTGACCAAGGCCTCCGCGCGCTCCCGGCCTTCGCCATTCACGCCAATGCTGGCCGCGATCAAATCGCAACCGGCCTCCGCAACCAGGCGGATTTCCTGCACCTGCTGTTCGACCGTCATAAAACGATGCAAAATTCCCAAGCCCCCGAGCTTGTGCATGGCAATGGCCATTGCACTTTCGGTGACGGTGTCCATATTGGCGCTGACAAAAGGCATGTCGAGTTTAAAACGGCGGGTTACGCGTGAGGCGAGGCTCGGATCTTTACGCGAACGCACGGCGGATTTACTCGGCACAATCAAAACGTCGTCATAGGTCAGGCCACGGCCGCGGCTCAAAATTCCGCCCGAGTTGAAAGTCAAATCCATGCCTATTTCTCCATTTCGCGCTTGAACAACAACAATATGAAACTATAGGACCAGATGGAGATCAAGAAGCTGCACAGATTAAACGTTACGCGCACGGGAAGTTGGTGCAAGGTCTCGTTCAGTTGCGGGCCAAACTCCAAGGCAACCTGAGCCACGGTGACCGCGGCAAGAACCAACAACAGCAGATTGAAGCACTTGCGGACCAACGTTATCGATAGAGCGAGTGCGTCGACAGTGCCCCGTTCATATTCGCTGCTGAACAACACTATGTAAGGCACAAAAATCAGCTCAATGTACCGGTAAAAGCCAGGAATCAGCAGGAATAGGCCCCAGAACAGGATCTGGCCGAGAACCCGTAAGTATTCAGCAAAAAACGTGGTGAGGTAAGGCCGGTCAAACGGCCGAGCCAGAAATTTTGGACCCCGAAGCGGGGAGACGGTGGGGACGGCCCAGCTGAGAATTAGAATCAGCAGAATGCCTTCAGTCAGGTCCCAAAGACCCAAGCCAAGATTCAAAGCGAGCTTTAAATTTTCCTCTTTAGCGTCAAGGGCGGCGGAGGCATTTTCAAGATTGATGCTTAAGGTAATTCCAAAAATAAACAGCGCGGCGAGGACAAAAAAACGCCCGCCTAAAAAGCTGAAGAGCAGGCCAATGGAGTCGCGCAAAAGAAGTTTGTTGCTAGTCATGTCATTGAAAACATTGACAGAGCGTCAAAGGAAAGTCACCTTCGGATTCTTCACGCCTCTTCTTGCCCCGGTGGCGAAATTGGTAGACGCACAGGACTTAAAATCCTGAGACGGGTCACACTGTCGTGCCAGTTCAAGTCTGGCCCGGGGCACCAACAAGCCCGCGTAAGCGGGCGCAGTTCCTCGATTTTCCATTATCGATTCTCTCTAACGATCGTTTTAAAATGTCCACTTTAACTATTCAAGCC
>JANMVK010000273.1:0-8513 GCA_031392725.1 Pseudobdellovibrionaceae bacterium | reverse complement strand
CACTTTTTGGATCAGCAGCATGGGATCTAAAGGTTTGACGATGTAATCGTCGACGCCCATTTTTACGGCGCGCTCGACGTCTTTGCGTTCGCGCAAACCGGTCAGCATGGCAATGGTGAGGTCTTTAAATTTTACATCTTTTTTGATAGTGCCAATCAGCTCAAAGCCGGAGTAGTGCGGCATATTGGCATCGCTCAACAGCAAATCGAAATCGATATGATTGAGCCAATCGATGGCGCGCATGGCGTCTTCGGCGACGAAGACCGTGTGACCGGCGCTACCCAGCACCGATTCCGCCATTTTCAAGATGTCTAGGTCATCATCGACCACCAAGATACGGGCCACGGTCCAACTCCTTGTACATCTATATATCGGTGGACCGAGGACCAATACCTACGGGCCTTTCGTGGGGGACGTTCAAAGCCTGGTCCTCGACTCTAGTGTGGCCAATCCACTCAAAACCGATTAAGCTTTTTACAACCTAAAAGTCTCATAGTGATACGGAGTGACTGAGTGAAAAAGAATGTTCTGTGGTGGGACCGCCTGATCCGGTTTTTTCTTGGCGCCTTTATGGTGGCGTGGGCGATCGCGGGAGGCCCGTCGTGGGCGTATCTGGGACTGTATTTACTGGCTTCAGGCTCCTGGGGCTTTTGTGGGGTCTATTCATTAATGAATTATCAGCCATTCGAAGAGGATTAATCGAATCGAACCGAATTTGTCACAGTGAAATTCTCCGGCTTCGCGCTATTCTAAATATGGGAATTTGGGGAGAACCAATGGCAAAAAGACTATCGATTTGGGGACTCGCGGTCACTGCGGTTTGTGTGCTGCTTTACGCGGATATTTCCCGGCGTGTCGACCGAATCGCCGAACAGGCCGTCCAACCGCTGCCGGCCGAAGTGACCGTGGTTACTGTCCGCCCGACAAACTGATCACATTCACGCTCACACCGAGGGGACCTTGACCAAGAACCGCGACGGCAAGCTGACCGTCGTGCAGGCGCATCACACCGGTGGTTTGGCTGATGCGGCTGCGGGGCGGAGCGGGAAGGACCGACGCCTCATTCTCACTTTGAATATTCACGATCATCCCATCCCTAGTATAAATATAAAAATTCTTGTTGCCCAAACGGAACTGCGACAAATCGGAGATGGTGCGCGCGTCGCCCAGGGCGGTCGCTTCCAAAATCCGGCCGCGGATGGGATCAATGCGCAGCAATTCGCTACGGGCGCCGTTGCGCACGGGCACCAGCAAGTTGGGCTGATCACCGGTGTCGGCGTCCCAAATAAAACTTCCGATGACCGATTTTAAATCGAGGGATTGGCCAAAGACTTTAGTTCCGCTGGAAAACACGCGGGCCGAAGTGGCGCCGTTGGCGATATGGTCAAATGACATAAATAAAACCTGACCGTTTACGGCCTTAGGCACAATCCAGCCTCCGAGCTGCACGAAACCGGGGCGTTCTTTCAGTTCATCGACCTGATCATCCCAGTTAAACGAACGCACTTTATGATCGGTGCCGAGGTAGGAGATGGCGATTTGGCCGTCACCGGATTCAAAGGCGTACATCTTGCGGATCAGCGCTTGGGATTCAATAAAACTGACTTTTTCCAATTTGTTGCCGTTGCGGCGGAACACCGTGATGGAGTTGATCGTGCCGGCCACAACAAATACGTCGCGGCCGCCATTGAGGCTGATCAGTTCAATCTGCCGCACATCTTGATCTAAGTAAGCGCTGATTTTAAAGTCGGTGCGGTCGCTAAATAGATCCACAGCCTTGTCGCTGCCACGGGCGCTGGCCACCAGCAATTCCCCAGCGGCGGTCGACTGAACCGCGGTTGCGGAGGGAGTTTTGCTGTTGGCACTCACCAGTTGCTTGTCGTTGATAATCGCGCCGGTGAGCGGATTAATCCGGCGCACGAGCAGGCTCGGGCGTTGGACGGCGATCAATTGGGATTCGCCCTCAGTGGTTTTATGCCACAGAATTTCCCAGCCGTTTTTGTCCGACAGGAGTGTCTTTGAGATTTGCTTAGGGGCGTAAACGCCGCTCGCGATAGCTGAAAGCTCACGCTGGCAAACATCATCGGTGTTATGGGCGAGGGCCATCGTACTGATTAAAAGTCCGACAGCAGCCCAGGACGCCTTAGGCATTTAGGAACTCCGTTCTTAGGTCGTGACGGTAAGTTCAACTTCTAGGCCAAGACGGGCTTAAAATAAACGTGGTTTCAGGCACTTAATCGTTGGGGTGGTGACATATTTTGCCACCATTTTTGGCTAACTCGACAGTTTAATTCATATCGTCGTCGGTGGGGGCGTCACTGGGCACGGCGCCACCGTCATCGATTGGATCTGCATCAAAGGGTTTATCACCGCGCGGAAGCTTGGACTCTTTTTCCTTGGGCGGGCCCTTTTTAAACTCAGTGGAAAATTTGGATTTTGGTTTTTTCTTGTCGAGGGGGCTGCGGGCGGCTTTGGCGCATTCCCAGCGTCCAGTGTCCGACCAGCCGCAAACGGGTTTACTTTCATCAATCGGCTCGATCGAGTCGGTGCGTTCCTGTTGGGGGTCGGAGGTCTCCACGCGGGGACCGCTGCCTGAGGCGCAAGCGGTGATCAGCAGCAGCGAGCCGGCGGCGGCGAAATATTTTAACATTTTAAGCCTTCAACATTGTCTGCAGTTCACCGGCTTCGAACATCTCCATCATGATGTCGCTGCCGCCGACCAATTTTTTATCGATATACAATTGCGGAATGGTCGGCCAGTTGCCGTACTCTTTGATGCCGTTGCGGATGTCTTCATCCTCCAGCACATCGCAGGTGGCGAAGTCGGCGCCGAGCTCCTTCAAAATGGCGATGGCGCGGGCGGAAAATCCGCACTGGGGAAATGAGGGATTGCCCTTCATAAATAAGACCACGCGTTTTTGCGCGAGCACGTTTTCTATTTTGGTTTTTAATTCCGGATCCATAAAATCTCCTTACCCGGTTTGGGTTCGAATCGACAATGCATGCACTTCGCCGGTTTTTAATTCCGCTTGGAACGCCGCCATTACTTTTTGATGCTGCTCCATTCGGGTTAAGCCCGTAAATACTTTGGATTGCACAAACACTTCATAATGATCGCCGCCGCCAGTGAGGTCATTAACCTCCACTTGGCTTTCAGGAAAAAACTGAACGAGCCGTTCACGCATTTGATCGGGTGACATATATGGATAGGTTCTAACGTAAGTGCGCGCATCGTGTCGACTTTTTTGAAATGGGAGGCCTTGACCTTATTGACTTAATGCGTTACACGAAATTCATATGGCCTACGAGTACATTGAAACCGTCGATCCGGCGGAAATTAAGCGCGAACGGGCAAAGGCCCGGGAAATCCGAGCGACCAACTGGTGGCGCCAGCAGGTCGGCAAGGGCATCTGCTACCACTGTGAAAAAAAATTTCCCAAAGAAATTTTAACCATGGATCACCTCATTCCGATTTCTAGAGGGGGACGGAGTACTAAGAAAAATATTGTCGTCTCTTGCAAGCCGTGTAATTCTCTCAAGAAAAATCGGACAGTCGCTGAACTTCGTTTGAGCGAACTCAAATAATTTTTCTTGAAGGTTGTATTAGTGTCGAAGATTACATCCAGTAGCACGGCGGAATATTTCGCAAAGAACTTACAACAGGTCGGTTTCTCATCTCCCAGTAAAGCTGTACTCACCACATTAAAGGAGTCGGTCGACAATTCGCTCGACGCCTGTGAGGAAGCCGGAATCCTGCCGCAACTTGAAGTTGAGATTTCAAAATTGGGACCCGGTCACACGCGCAACACCGATTTGGTGCAGATCAGCGTGGAGGACAACGGACCCGGCTTGGACCCGGAAGAACTCGCTAAAGTGTTCGGCGAATATTTGGCCTCCAGCAAATTTGGCCGCGGGCGGTGTTCGCGGGGTCAACAGGGGATTGGTATCTCAGCCGCTACAACTTGGGCGCAGCTGACCAATGCCTCGGGCGTTCGGGTCATTAGCAAAACCAAAAACATGCGCAAGGCCGTTACCGCGATCATTGACGTCGATATTAAAGGCAACCGCGGCATCGTGAAGAAAAAAGAAACCATCGATTGGGATAAGTCCCACGGCTTAAAAGTGGAATTCCGAATCGACGGCCGGATTGTGTTAAATGGCGACGGCGGCTTGCTGACTTATCTTGAAGGCACGACTTTAGTGAATCCGCATTTGAGCATGAACTATAAGATGACCGATCAGGATATGGTGAAGATCGAGCGCGTGGCCAACGAGGTCCCCGAGATTCCGCCGGCCACTTTGCCCCATCCTCACACCATGAAGCTTGGCGAGTTTATGACCCACGCCGGATTGTTCGGCAAAATTTCGCTGGAGAACTTTTTTAAAAAAGGCTTCTCGCGCGTGTCCGATACCGCCATCAAAGACATCGCTAAAAAAATTCCTAAAGGTCTAATGAGCAAGAACCTCATGACCATCAAAGAAGAAGACTTCAAAAAAATCTACTCGGCCATGCACGAAATCACTTTGATCGCGCCCAGCACCCGCTCGGTGTTGACCGTGGGTGAAGAAGGCTTGTCGAAGAGCATTATGCGTTTAGGCGAAGTGGATTTCTTTAGTGTGGTGACCCGCAAGCCGACCATTTGTGATTTTAAACCGGTGGTCGTCGAAGTGGCCATCGCACGCTTTTTAGACCGCAGCCAGCCCGATGGTTCGGAGAGCCAAGCGCAGCTGTTGCGCTTCGCCAACCGCGTGCCGCTTCAATTCGATAAAGGTGCCTGCGCCATCACCCGCGCCATTGAAACTGTGAACTGGCGTTCGTATGGTTTGAACCAACCTAAAGACAGCGTGCCAATGGGACCGTTTGTATTTGCCATCAGCGTGACCTCACCGTTTATTAAATTTAAAAATGCTTCTAAAGAAACCATCGATGGTGGCGACGACTTGATCGAAGAGATCCGCCGCGCGCTGATGCAGGCCGGACAGAAGATGTCGCGCCATATTCGCGCCGAAGGCAAAGCCGCCGATCTGGAACGCAAGATTTCCCATATGGAAAAATTCGGTCCGATCTTGGTTGAGGGATTAGCCCGTATTGTGGGCGCCGGTAAAGGCCGCGTGGCTAAGGCCGAAGAAGGACTCAAAAAACTTCTCGGACGCGACGCCAGCTCGGCTGAAAGAGAATTGGACGACGCGACTTCAAGACTGAGTGCTTTGAAGACTCGTGAGCGCAAGAAGTTTGGTCTTGAGGAAGAAGTCGAAGCGGCCGCCGATGATGAGGGCGCGCCCTCTGAAGAAGCGGTGATCGAACACGAAGAAGCCGTCGCGGATGATGCCGTGCCGGTGGAAGCCAAGGGTAAGGGTACCAAGAAAAAAGCCGAAGCGCCGCCCGCGACGACCCGTAAAAAGAAATAGGAGCTTTTCATGAGCAGCCATAAGCACATTCGCGTGCGTGAATCGACCAAAGACATTCCCAAAGAAGCGAAGCTCCTGTGCGATCAAATGCTGTCGGACTTGGAAAAAGCCAAGCGCCCGGTGTTAGAGGCGGTGAAGTGCGCGCTCGACAATTCCTTCTACAATCCCAAGGTGGGATTTCTCACACCCGGTAAAAAAGTAGTAAAAACGGAATTGAATGTGTCATCCGTGCAAAAGATGGCCCGTACGATTTTTCTCCTGGAAATGCTCCTGCGCAATGTGGCCAGTGGCGCGGTCAACACCAAGCGCGAACTTTACTATATGGCTAAAGGTATTATTAAAAAGGATCCGTCCAAACGGCCGCTCGATTTCGATGACCAGCCCGAGAGTGATTCGATCATCGATTTTATCGGCGACATG
The DNA here is from genome assembly GCA_031392725.1 of Pseudobdellovibrionaceae bacterium. GTDB lineage: Bacteria > Bdellovibrionota > Bdellovibrionia > Bdellovibrionales > UBA1609 > JALHOQ01. The sequence continues at coordinate 2,684 of JANMVK010000273.1, read as the reverse complement.
CTGCAAGTTTACCGCGAAGAGATGAATTGTTTCGCCAACGACCGTGGCGGCCAAACCTATTCTAAAAATTTAGTGGTGACTGAGACTTTGCCTGACGGCTCTAAAGCTGTGGTGGATCTCGGATCGCTTGGAACCACGCCGTTCCAACCCAAAAATAAGCCGCAGACTTTTAGGTTAAAGCCTAAAAAAGGCAAAATCGATTTTTGCCTGGTGATCGAATCAGAAGGTACGGCCAACACTCTGGTCGCCAACGGCATGCACAAGCGCCACAACTGCATCATCCTCGGCGCGCAAGGCGTGCCAAGCAATGGCGTGCGCGGCTGGTGTAAAACCATTCAGGATCAATTGCGGGTTCCAATGTTTTTCTACGGAGATCTGGACGCGTACACATTGCAAAATATTTTCCGCACTTTAAAAGCCGGCTCAGCCGCCAGTTTAATCCGCAATTCCGATTTTTCCGCACCGGACGTGAAGTTTTTGGGCGTGCTGCCCGACGACGTCACTAAGTATGATCTCAATTATTATACGGTCAATGAACGGGACGCGGTTGAAAACCGCTCTCTTAAGAAAGCCAAAGATGCCCTGGAAAACGATCCGTTCTTCCGGGACAAAAAGAATGCCGACTTAGCCGACATTCTCCATTGGCTGGTTAAAGAAAAGAAACGTTGCGAACAACAGGCCGTATTCAGCGTCGATCCCGATGACCCTTTGATCTTGGAAAAGATCATCGTCGAGAAGATTAAGAGAAAATCGTACGTTTAAATCGACAAACCGATCAGCAATTTTACATAGGCGCCGGTCAGGTCCATGGAAATGTCTTTGTTATCACTGTCGGTGAGTTTGCTGTCGTCCGAGGCCGCTTTGAAGCTTTTAACTTTCAGCATGGTGTAGCCAAGTTCGCCGCCGATAAGGAATCCGCCCAAAGTCGCTGCGGCTTCCACGCCCACGCCGTAACTGGGATCCATTGTTCCTTTATAAGTCTCGTCCATTGGTATGCTGGGAATCTTCACTTTGGCGTCCATTTTTTGGATGACGCCAATGTGGGCCAGCACTCCCACAAACCCGACCGGCGTTTCCAGAAGGCGGTATCCGGCTAAGAGTGAAAGCCTGGAACCTGTGGCTTCTTGATCCATCTGGCCCAAGTTGGTGGTGCCACTGACCTCTTGTTTGAACATTTCATAACGGGCGCCAAACGCGAATGAAACCACTGGGAGAGAATAAATCACATCCAGGCCAAGAGGATTAAATGCCTTAAAATCGGGAGCTCCGGTGACTCCGTTCGACTCGATGCCTTTGTTAAAGCTATCGGGCTTACCCATCATCATTCCATAGTGCGCGCGAACTTCCAATGAGGCGGAAGCTTGGGCACTGAGCACGAACAGAGAAATCAGTATAAATAGCTTTTTCATTTATCCCCCCGGGATGAAGCTTAGAAAGTCAGCGGTAAGCTGACGGTCACACCTAGCATTTTAGTTTTTAAGTCCGTCGTCAAATTATTTCCGTTCACTTCATCATAGGTGCCGATAATGTATTCGGCATTGATCGACACCATGGGCAGGGCGGTGAATCCGATGCCGACTTTCATGGTCGAGCCCTCGTATTTGGCCGAGCTGCCGTTACTTTTGAATTTCAGCGACGGATTGAGCGGATCGGGGCTGAACACGCCATAAATGCGCATCATCACGGGGAAGTTGTAGCCCACGAATATTCCCAGATCGCTAGGCGTGACGTCGTTCTTAGGGTTGGATTCATCTTCCCACATTCCCATCATGTAATCGATGCCGGCCATAAAACCCATGCCCTGATAGCCGAGGCGCGCCCCGTAAGTGGGACCTTTCATGTCTTCGCCGCTGGTGCCGGATTCCCACTCACCGGTGTGGTAACCGAGGTAGGGTTCCACTAAGAGCTCCGCGTGAGCGTTAGGTGCTACTGTTGTGAGCAGCGAAAACGCGGCGAGTGCGGCGAAAAATTTTGTGAATTTGGTAGCCATCGAAAACCTCCTTTAAGGCGTTTACCCCTCTACTTTCCTCCCGGTGCGAGGAATTGTCCACGAACTGGCCTTTGGCGAGGTCCGGACGCGCAGCGCCGAGGAGCGAGTCAAGTTTTAATGTGAATGGCGGCACAATCTTGAGACGGGAAGTTTACCTGGCGCGGTTAAAAGTGGCAGGGAAGCCACACTTTCTGACAAAAACCCTACATGCGGAGTGGCGAATAAGTCTGTTCAATCCTCTAGCGGATTAAACCTTGTTCGAAAAGCAAAAAAGTCCCGGACTTTTTTGAGAAGGCTGCCCCTTTTCTATTTTCCTGTTGTTGCGTTAGAAATGACAATCCAAGTCGATCAACAAGACCGGCACGTTCCGGTTCAAGGCGACCAAGGTCGGCGCGGATACCGCGCTCGCGCAGATCGTCAAGCTCGTCCAGCTCGCCCAGAACTCGAAGGCACCTGCCCAGCGACTCGCCGACCGCGCCGCCCAGTGGCTCGTCGCGGCGGCCGTCATCCTCGGCCTGCTGACGTTCTTCGGCTGGCTCACCATCGGCGGTTCGACGTTCGTCTTCGCTCTGACCCTCGCGATCACGGTCGTGATCATCGCCTGCCCGGATGCCCTGGGCCTGGCGACGCCGACGGCGATCATGGTCGGGACCGGCCTGGGTGCCCTAAACGGCATCCTGTTCAAGAACGCGAC
>JANMVK010000231.1:0-1680 GCA_031392725.1 Pseudobdellovibrionaceae bacterium | reverse complement strand
CCGGCGGTGAAGAATGCAATTTGCCCGGTGCCGATCGCCGACATCCCAGTATTGGATTGACCGCTGAAGGAATATCCGGGAGCCGTGCCGGTGCCGAGAGTAGATAAAATTTGTGTAGTGGCGGTGTGATTGCCGAGATTGTCGCCGGCTGGAGCCGTTGCATTGGTGAGTAGCGGCGACCAGGTTCCTGCGGCGTAGACTTCAAACGCCGCGAGATTGGTGTTGTAACGGATCATGCCGTTCACGCCGTTGGTGGGGCGGCGGGCAGTGAGATCGCGGGGAACAACTAATGAGCTGAAGTTTACGCCGGTGCCGTTGAGGTCTAAGATCGTACCGGCTGTTGGCGTTGAAGTTCCTACACCGACATTGCCTTGGACGATCAAGCCATTTGCCGGGGCCGTAGTCGTGTAATAACCCGTACCGATGCTCGTTCCGGCGTCCACACTCAATACGTTGGCCGGAGTGGCGCCATTAGATCCGACCCCGACGCGTGAGTTGGCGGTATCGTACCAAAGGAACCATTGGCTATCGTTGCCTAATAGGCCAATGTGTCCCGCTCCACCCTGCATGACTTTGTAATTCGCGCTGCTGGCGGCGTCCTCATGCTTGAAGATTCCCTTTACATGCAAAGTGTTAGCGGGGCTCGTCGTGCCAATGCCCACATAGCCGTTGCTATCAATTCTCAATTTTTCCGAGCCGGCTGTGCTAAATGCCAGTTGATCGATTCCCGGCTTCCAGATTCCCGTGTCCGTGTCGCCGGCGAAAGTGTAACCAGGAGCACTGCCGGTGCCGAGTGTGCTTAAAATTTGCGTTGTGGCAATGTGGGTGCCGAGATTGTCGCCGGTCGCGCCGGTGGCCATGTTGAACCAGTTGCCGTTTTCGTAAACTTCAAATTTCGCCAAGCTCGTGTTGTAGCGGATCATGCCGTCGACGCCGACTGTGGGGCGGCTGGCGGTAGTGGATCGCGGGAGTAGCAACGAACTGTTGCTGGTGCCCGTGGCGTACAAATCCAATATCGCTCCGGCGGTCACGCTTGCGGTACCGATGGCGAGGCGGCCAGAGCCGTCGAGCTTCATAACTTGATTGGCGCCGATTCCGGTGTCGACTGAAATGGTGGTGGCGTTGATGTTGCCGCTGACTAGTATGGCGTTGCCGGCCACAATGTTGGTGATTCCGGTATCGGTGTCAGGCAACGGCAGCCAAGCCGAGCCGTTGTATTTAAGCACATACCCACTGGTTATTCCGCTGGCGTAAGTTGGAATGCCATTAAGGGAAATTGCATTGAGATTAAATAAATTGCTGCCGTCAATAGCGGGGAGTTTGTCGCCCGCGCCAACTTGCACGATTTTTCCGTTTGTGGTGCCGGTATCCACTGAAATTGTGCCGTAGTTAGAAACCGGACCGCCGAGAATGCCATTTTGGGTGAAAACTGTGGTGACCGTGCCCATGGTGGGCGATACGGGAATCCACGAAGATCCATTCCAACCCAACACTTGAGTGGGCGTTGGCGCAAATGCTGATAGCGGGCGGCCTCTAAGAGTGGCCGCGTCTACATCCGTTAAATTGCTACCGTCGATCACCGGTAATTTATTTGAGGCTCCGACTTGCACCAACTGACCGGTGAGTACACCAGTGTCCACGCTGATCGAAGTGGCTGATGCGGGTCCCGAAACCAAAACG
>JANMVK010000207.1:0-7592 GCA_031392725.1 Pseudobdellovibrionaceae bacterium | reverse complement strand
GCTGAGATAAAGCATGATTTGCAAAATGGTGCGCACGCCCACTCCGTGAATCAACACGAACTCAGTGAGGCGCAGAGCTTGGAACATAAGAAGGATGCCGACAAAAACCACAACGCCCATCAGAAAGGTGGGCAAGGTTTCAAAAAAGATATACCGGATGGCTTGCAGTCCGCGCACTAATCTCCCGTTGCCGATCTATAGATGTGGAGCCTGAAACATTCCCACATTTTCTGGTGTGCCGATGGCTTTTCTCACAGCAATCGACATTTTAAGTAGAGCTTCCATGTTGTCCATCTGCATTTGTGAGGCGGCGTCGCACTTGGCGCTCATCGGGTCGGGGTGAGCTTCTAAAAATAAAGCGTCGCAACCGGCGGCCACCGCGGCCAACGTCAGATGCGGCACATAGCGGGGTTCACCGCCGGCGGGATCCGAGCTGGAAATTCCATAGAGGCGGACCACGTGAGTGGCGTCCATGCATACCGGAACGCCAAGTTCTTGCATCACCGGAATCGAACGCATATCGGCCACTAAACGGTTGTAACCAAAACAGGCGCCGCGCTCGGTGAGCATTAAGTTTTTATTGCCGGTCGAACGGATCTTGCTGACCGCGCTGTCCATGGTTTCGGGAGCGAGGAACTGGCCTTTTTTTACATTTATGGCTTTGCCGGTTTTTCCGCAAGCGATCACCAGCGAAGTTTGCTGGCACATGTAAGCGGGAATTTGCAGCACGTCGACGTGCTCCGCCACCATCTCGACATCTTCGGTGCGGTGAACATCGGTCAACACCGGGCAGCCGAATTCTTCGCGCACTTGTTTTAAAATTTTCAAACCTTCATCGGCCATGGGGCCGCGCCAGTTTTTCTCACTGCCGCGGTTGTCTTTTTCGTACGACGACTTAAAGATCAGGCCGATGCCGACGCGTTGGGTGATATCGGTCAGGCGGCGGGCGGCCTCAAAGATCAATTCTTTGGAGTCGATCACGCAGGGACCGGAGATCAGGGCGAGAGGGTGGCCACTCCCGACGATAATAGGATTGCGTCCGCCGTCCACTTGAAAGCGGCGCACCGGAAGAGTCACGGTTTCCACGCGTTTTTTGGTCTGGTTTTGATTCATATATTTATCCCATTTCCATTATAAACCTGAAGAGTGCTTTGGTTATAGTCGGATTGCGGGTTCCTGTCTATGGTCCTGTTGACGGCGATCCAGGCCAACACGGATAATAAAATCACCATGTTACGCGTGTTATTGGTCCTGGAAGATTACGGCGAGCTGATGTTTTTGCAGACGGTTCTGAAGAAGATCGGCTTTGATGTCGACTCCATTCAAAATCCCCGCCTGTTTAGCGACAGCTTGCTCTCGATGAATCCCGATGTGCTGGTGATGACCGCTCTGGGAAAACGCATCAAGGGCGTGGAGCTTGTGCCCACCATCAAGAAAAGCCGCGGCATCCCTAAAATTATTCTGATCCGCGCGGGCACCATTTCCAAAGACACGTACAAGGACTTGGATGTCGAGGCGTGGTTGGACAGCCCAGTGGGGGCGCCCGATCTGCTGGATAAAATCGCCGAGCTCAGCAACCTCAATAAACAAACGCTGCAAGACAAGCTGCTCAAGCTGCGCATGCAGGACGGTGAAGTGGATCACGCCCGCGTGTTGAAGATGAATCATGAAGCGTCCGTCGACAACAGCATGCACCGCTCGGAAAAACCGGCCGGGAATTTTGGCGCTCTAAAGGCGTCCACCATGTCGGTGTCGGACCGCCAGGCGCGGTTTAAAAAATTCAGTGAGGATGCTAACGTCGCCAAAATCGGCTTCGCTTTAAAAGATGTGCAGGCGCAGGTTAAGGCACTTCGTTTGGATGAGAGTAAGACGGATCTTGAGGAGATTGAGCGGCAGCGAAGAGCGTTTGTTGAGCATCTTTTTAAAAAGAAATTAGCTTGAAACCGCTAGCGGTTTCAAGTGCCTAACTAATTAAAATTTCCTTAAGAAAGTATGTAACGAAGGTACGATCACTACGTGATCCGATGATCTAAGCGCCTTTTCTTCCAATTTTTCCGAATAAATTTTCCACAACACTGGTCACTTCACGAAGTAAATCTTTGTTGCCCTTACGATCAATCTCACCAATCAGTTTCTTAAGCTCAACTTTAGCGACCGTCATGCGCGGATCCAAAACATGCGCTGAGCGGAAGGCTTCGAGCGCTTTCTGATACTGACGGCGCGTGCGATAGTAAACGCCTTTGGCCATCATATACGGCGCTGAATGGCGCTCTTCGGGCGGCACTTGATCAAGGGTAAATTCCTTATAATTGCGGTCGACCTTTAAGCCGGCCCAAATGCGGTAGGAGCGCAAATCTTTGAAATCCAGTTTGCGGTCGATCAGGCCTTGGAACTTCTTGCCGGCCTCTTTGGGGTGGCCGTCGGCGAGTTCTAAAATGGCGCCGCGGAAGACCGGTTCGTGTTCCAGTAGGTCCTGCGCGCGCTTGTTTTGCTCCTGCAACATATATGTGCTGCGGCGGATGTCGTCGGACAAAGTATTGTAGGCGTTTTGAATTGTTTGAAACACCTTCGAACACTTCACCATCAGAGACGGCGGGCAGTCCTTGGGCAAATTGGCCGGATCAAAATATTCTTTGAGTTCGGCAAAGGCTTTATTGAGTTCATTGGAATGCGCTTTTTCGCCCACGCCTAGAACTTGGAAATGATTTTGGTCTTTGTAATCCTGGAGTAATTTATCCAAGCGGTGCTCGAGGAAAGCGAAGTTGCGGGTCTCTTCGCCGCGCTGGCCGATGGTGGCTTGCCCGCGGATCAAATTGCGGAATAAATAAATGATATTGTTTTTCTCGTTGGTGGTCGTGCGCGACAGCAGTTCATCGAGCGCCACCGGACCGTCGGCTTTCGGATGATAGTCGCCTTCCACTTTGAAATTGCCCCACAACATCAGCTGCGAGCGGATTTCATCGGCGGTGAGTTTGGATTGGACCCAATCGCTGGCCAATCCTTCATAGCGCACGGGATTTAAAGCATAGTCGGGGACCGAATATTTTTTGTTGGACCATTGCAGGGACACCACTCCGCCTTGCAGCGTTTGGCTCAGGCGCAACGCCAATTGCTCTTCCATGATCACGTGAATGGCATGGGGGCTGAGAGCGAAGGACTGAATTAATTTTTGACCGAGCAGCGTGCGCGAAGGACTTTTCAAAGCCTCCATCACATCGTCAGGCGAGACAAAACCAAAGCTTACGGCCAGGCCGCCGAAGTAAGAATCTTTATCGGGAGTCCGCACTGAGAAAATTTTGCCTTCCCAGTAACAGATCGTGTTCATGTCGCCGACTGCGTTGATTAAAGTCATTTCACCGGTCAGTTGAGTGCGTTGCATAAGGCGGAAAATCACGGGCAAATGAATTGAACTCATCGGCGATTCGCGTTCGATTAAACGCACCAATTCCTGGGAGTGGGGCGGATTCACGTTGTACAGCGCTAACAGTGGCGGTTCGTCGTCCATGGCGTCGCGGCGGAGAGAGTCTTCCACGCGGGACAACACTTGTGAAAGATCCAAAGGTTTGTCAAAAAATTCCAGGGCGCCGGTGCGCTCGCACGATTCTTTGATAAATTTCTTGTCTTTAAAAATTCCACTGAACAAAAACACTTTTGGCTTGGTGATGCCGATGTGAAGAATTTCCTCGACCAAATCCACGCCGTTCATTTTAGGCAGCATGCAGTCGACCAGCAGAGCGTGAAACTCAGTTCTTTGGGCGGCGGTGATGGCCTGAACGCTCGTTTGAGCCCAAGTGGTCTGATAGCCGGCGCGGGTGAATGCCTCAACCAAGGCTTTCCCTTGAGCGGCGTCGTCGTCGACAATGAGTATATGGATGCGGTTCCGCTTCATGACTGAATTTGTATCGGCATTTCGGCCCTAAAGTTGAAGGCTCACTCGACCAACGCCCATAGTCATTGGCCTAGTCCTGCCTTGCGCCTTTCCCCGGCCATTGTGTTATCGTAGGTCCATCTCACCGGTTTTGAGGAGGTATTCATGGCTGGCAATAATACCGTTCCTGTTACAGATCAAACTTTTGAAAATGACGTGCTGAAGTCCGCCGTTCCAGTTTTGGTCGATTTTTGGGCTGAATGGTGCGGACCGTGCCGCGCATTAGGACCTAAGCTTGAGGAAATCGCAGGCGAACTCAAAGGCAAAGTCCAAATCGTAAAATTAAACGTGGATGAAAATCCCACCGTGCCCGCAAAGTACGGCGTGCGTGGAATTCCCACGATGATTTTGTTCAAAGACGGCAAAGAGATCGACCAAATTGTTGGGAATCATCCGAAAGAAAATATTCTCGCCCTGCTGCAGAAGCATTCTTAGAGAAGGCGAAATTGCTGGACGCGCTCCCAACACTTGGCCCGGGCCAAGTGTTGATGCCCCTCACCGGAAATGCACAGATCGATTGGTCCTAAAATAGATATCTTCGATAGGCGACAGACGAAACCAAACCAAGCCCCGTCATGGTGGTTAACAAACTCGATCCACCATAAGACAACAGCGGCAGAGGCGCTCCCACAATGGGCAAGATTCCGATCACCATTCCCATATTTACGAACACGTGCCAGAACATGTAGGACAAGATGCCCACCACAATCAGGGCGCCCGCCTTGTCTCGCGCATTGATGGCGATTCTCACGGACATTAAATATAAAATCACAAATAAGCCCAGCGTGGTGACGCTGCCGATAAAGCCGTGTTCTTCGCTGAGCACGCTGAAAATAAAATCGGTGTGGCGTTCGGGCAAAAATTCGAGCTGCGACTGCGTGCCTTTGCGGAAGCCCTTGCCCAGAACTTTACCGCTGCCGACTGCGATCTTAGATTGAATCGAGTTGTAGCCGGTGCCGCGCGGGTCGCGGCCGGGGGAGAGGAATGTGAGTACACGGTTTTTTTGGTAATCTTTAAGGCCAAAGTTCCATACGATGGGCGCCGCCAGCGTGGCGATGATGGCCAGAAAAATCAAAATCGAGCGGTTCACGCCGACAAACATCAGCATGCTCGCGGTGATCGCCATCAGCAGCATGGCTGTGCCCAAGTCGGGCTGTTTCACTGTTAAAATAAACGGCAACATCGCCAAGCCGAGCGGCCACATCAATTCCCATATCCCCATGCCGTGCCGCTTATCGCGTTGGGCGAGCATGCGCGCAAGAATCAACACGACCGTGAGCTTCATGGTTTCCGAGGGCTGGTAACGAAAAAATCCCAAATCCAGCCAGCGCTGGGCCCCCAAACTGGTTTTTCCGATCAGACTCACGGCCACCAGTGCCGCCAAGTTCAAGCCGTAAAATACGTACGCCAGGCGAATAAAAATTTTGTAGTCGATCAAGGTGATGCCTAAATAAAGTGCCCAACCCACGCTGAGCCAGGCGAGCTGCATCCAAAATAAATCCATGCGGTCGCGCGAAAACAAACCGTGCGTGGCGCTGTAGAGATTGATCAGGCCGATTAAATTTAACGCCAGGATCACGAAAGCAAAATTAAAATCCAAGCGCGACAACAGATTGCGCTCTTCAACCTGAATCCCGCCGCCGATAAAGCCCGTGCTGATTTTCATTCCGCTTCCTCCTGGACTGAGGCCGGTAGTTTGATCATCGTTTTGGCTTTTTTCTCTAAGTTGGTTTTGATTAGTTCGGGGTGATATTTATCAAAGTAAGCCTTCATCACGTCATGTACGACCGGGGCGCTGCCACGGGCGCCGGAGCAGGCATGTTGGGCCAAAACAGCGACGGTGATTTCGGGATTGTTGACCGGCGCGAAGGCCACAAACCAGCCATGGTGGCGCTGAAAAATCGGACGGGCATCGCAGCGGTTATAAATTTCATCGGCGGAAAACGAGCGAACCTGAGTGGTCCCGGTTTTACCGGCCATTTCGATGCCTTCCAATTTGGAGGCGCGCGCGGTGCCGTGTTCTCCATTCACAACCCGCCGCATGCCCTCCTTCACGGTTTTAAAAACCGAAGGCTCGATGATCACCCCAAAATCATTGGGCTGAGTGGCGTCGCGCAACATCTGCGGCTCGAATTCCTGAATCACTTTGCTGTCCTGATTGAGCACCTTTTTAATAATAAACGGTTTCATCACCTTGCCCTCAAGTCCGATGGCGTTGTAGGCCATGGCCATTTGCAAAGCGGTCACCAGCACGAAGCCCTGGCCGATGGCATTGGATAAATTTTCTCCCGGCTGCCATTCCTCGCCTAATTTTTTCAGTTTCCACTCGGAGGTGGGGATCATGCCGGACACTTCGTTGCCGATGGTGACGTTGGATTTCGCGCCGAGGCCGAGAAGTTTGGCGTAAGGCGCGATGCGGTCGATGGTCAGTTGAATACCCATTTTATAAAAGAAAATATTGCTCGAGTATTCGATGGCCTGCATGACGTTGATGTTGCCCAGGCTGGTGCGGCTGTGATCGTGATACAGGCGCCGGCCGTATTTTAAGACGGAAGGCGCGTTGACGTAAGTGTTAGCCGTAATGATTTTTTCCGACAGCGCCGCCAGCGCGACGAAAGGTTTAAAGGTGGATCCCGGCGCGAAGTGATCCTGAATCACTTTGTTGCGCAGCGGACGGAACGGATCATTGATCAACTGCGCCCACACAGCGGGCGGAATTCCCGTCGAAAAACGGTTGGGATCATAAGACGGCGTGGTGACCCACGCCAAAATTTCACCGTTGGCCTTCATCGCCACCAGGCCGCCGATGCGGGGGCCGACATTGTCCTGCCGGTTCATCGCCTTATACGCGGCTTCTTGAATGTCTTTGTCGATGGTCAGCACCAAATTATTGCCGGAGATCGCCGGCTGCGGTTTGAAGCCGAAGTAATTGGAATTTTCACCTGGAGCTTCGCGCCCGCGCGCATCCACTTCGACAAACGACACGCCGTCATGGCCGCGGATGGTGGTGTCCCACGCCTCTTCAAGGCCGCTCTTACCGATGATATCGCCCTGTTCAAACACCATTTTGCCGCTGTAAAGTTCATTGAACCGGGTCAATTGATCCTTGGAAATTTCCGCCACGTAACCAAATAGCTGGGCGCCGTTCTCGGCCAAATTATAATAACGTAAAATGGATTCATTGGTGTTTAGACCCGGATTGTCCCAGCGGAGCAGCTTCAACTGAAACACTTCATCCATGGTCAAATTGTCTTTGACCTTCACCGAGCGGAACGGGCCGTCGCGGCGTTGGCTCTTGCGCACATCTTCGCTGATTTTCCGTCCCGGCAAGGCCAGCACGCGGCCGACGATTTCCGAGGTTTCATCCAAGCGTTTGGCGTATTGCGGGGAAATGGTGGCGTCAAAGCCGGGCAAGTTATCGACCAACACGCGATTTTCCCGGTCTAAAAATAGTCCGCGCGGGGCAGGAACTTTGGTTTCCTTCACCCGGTTTTTTTCCGAGTATTGGCGCAGTTCGGAGCCTTCCATAATTTGCAATTGCCACAGGCGCCCAGCGATCAACAGCGCGCCCAATAAAATCGTGGTGTAGATCAGCCGGTAGCGGGGCAGGTACTCTTTGGCTTCATCTTCGGAAGTCTGAATGAAATCTTTCATCGCGGACCTA
>JANMVK010000155.1:0-2756 GCA_031392725.1 Pseudobdellovibrionaceae bacterium | reverse complement strand
TGGGGCGGCGATTGGTGAGATCGCGCGGAACGATCAAGCTTGAGAAGTTCACACCAGTGCCAGTGAGATCCAAAATGGAGCCGCCGAGGGCTGACGCGGTTCCAATTCCAACAGCTCCGTCGGCATCCACCACCAGGCGATCTGCACCGGCGAGGAAAAGATGCACCGTTTGCGCTCCAAAACTGCCAGTCGTATAGAACTGACCAGTCTGATTGGAATCAGTCATATTCCCGATTGACCAATTATTGAAGTTGCCATTGGCGACTTCAACCATCATCCCACCGCTGCTAGTTCCAATTAAGTTGTGGGTGGAGTCATAGCGGAGGGCCATGTTAGCATCGATATTAATATTTCCACCAGCGACATGGAGTTTTTCGCCCGGGGCATTGGTTCCAATGCCGACATTGCCATTGTTGGACACGCGCATGCGCTCCACACCGGCGGAGTTAAAGGCGATGGTTCCTGTACCAACGGCCGACAATCCGGTGTTGGTTTGGCCGATGAAAGAGTATCCAGGAGCTGTGCCGGTGCCGAGAGTAGACAAAATTTGTGTGGTCGCGATATGGTTGCCGAGATTGTCGGCGGTGCCGCCGCTTGAAACCATGTTGACCCAGTTGCCGGTTTCATAAACTTCAAACTTGGCGAGATTAGTGTTGTAACGAATCATGCCGTTCACGCCGGTGGTGGGGCGGCGATTGGTGAGATCGCGCGGGACAATCATCGAACTAAAATTCACGCCTGTGCCGTAAAGATTCAAGATCGAACCATTGCTGGCCGCGGCCGTGCCGATCGCGACATTTCCACTGCTGTTGATTGACAGACGGTCGGCACCGGCGGTTACCAAAACCGTTGAAGTTGCTGAGGGGAAATACATTCCATAACCAGCCGAGGCGTATGCGGGATTGGCCACAGTACCCATGCCTGATTCAAAGGACCATGCTCGCGCATAACCGGCAACATCCAACGGCTGAGCCGGCGTGTTTGTGCCGATGCCGACGAATCCGTTGTTAGCTATTCGCATGCGTTCCACACCGGCTGTACTAAACGCAATTTGTCCCGTACCCACAGCCCACATACCAGTATTGAGTTGGCCGATAAAGGAATATCCGGGCGCGGTGCCGGTGCCGAGTGTAGATAAAATTTGAGTAGTGGCGGTGTGGTTTCCGAGATTGTCGGCAGCGCCTCCGCTTGAAACCATATTGACCCAGTTGCTGGATTCATAAACTTCAAACTTCGAGAGATTGGTGTTGTAACGGATCATTCCATTCACGCCGGTGGTGGGGCGGCGATTGGTAAGATCGCGGGGAACAACTAAAGAACTAAAGTTCACGCCCGTGCCGTAAACATCAAGAACTGAACCCGGCGCAGGCGTTGTAGTTCCTATGCCAACTCGGCCTGTGTCGGCGATTCTAATCCGTTCGACGCCTCCAGTGGAGAACCCCACCTCAGCAGCGCCGCCAGGATTGAACATGCCGGTGTCGGACGCTGTTGCAAAGGAGTACGAGGGACCAGCGGCGCTATTTGCGTCGGCTCTGAAGTTAATCGCGGAAGCGCCGCCATTGACTTCAAGGGTGCTCTGGGGATTCGTAACTCCTATACCGACATTGCCGTTTGAAGCCATCCGCAAACGTTCAACGCCCGCGGTGTTGAAGGCGATGGAACCGGTGCCCGCGGCCCACATGCCGGTGTTAGTTTGGCCCAGTGCCACGCCGGGAGCGGTGCCGGTTCCATAGAGTGATAAAATTTGTGTGGTGGCGATGCCGTTGCCGAGATTGTCGCCCGCGCCGCCGCTTGAAACCATATTGACCCAGTTGTTGGATTCATAAACTTCAAACTTCGAGAGATTGGTGTTGTAACGGATCATGCCGTTGATGCCGGTGACGGGGCGGCGTGCGGTGAGATCGCGCGGGACGATTAAGGAACTGAACTGAACGCCGGTTCCGTTCAGCTCCAAAATTGCTCCACTCGTGGCGTCCGTTGTTCCAATGCCAAGCTGGCCATTATTTTCTAAGACCATGCGCTGTAAAGAATTGGTGGAGAAGATCATCGGGATATTTTCGCCGGTGTAAATATCAAATCCGTTTGAAGCGCTCGGACCTAAGAAGCTGGCGCCCGCTCCCAATCGATCAAACTTGAGCTGAGTGCCATTACCGGCACCATTCGCACCGGTAAAAGAGAATTCGATATTGCCTGTGCCGTACACTGAGACGAGCGAGCTGGGTGTAGCGGTGCCAATACCCAGATTGCCATTATTTGCCATCCGCAAACGTTCAACGCCTGCGGTATTAAATGCGATTGCACCTGTGCCCGCCGCCCACATTCCGGTGTTGGTTTGGCCCAGAGCTATGCCAGGAGCCGTGCCGGTGCCGTATATAGATAAAAGTTGTGTAGTAGCGATGTGGTTGCCGAGATTGTCGGCCGCGCCGCCGCTTGAAACCATATTGACCCAGTTGCTGGATTCATAAACTTCAAACTTCGAGAGATTGGTGTTGTAACGGATCATGCCGTTCACGCCGGTGGTCGGACGGCGAGCGGTGTGATCGCGCGGAACGACTAAAGAGCTGAAGTTTACACCGGTGCCGTTGACATCAAGTATTGACCCAGATGCAGGTGTTGTAGTTCCAATGCCGACGGCGCCGTTATTTTTCAAGATGAATCGTGTTGTACCACTTAAATTCGGATGTCCCCCAATTGCATAGCCCGTCTTAAATTGATAGTCGCCGACATCGGTGTTGAATTGAACTCCGGCATCGGCG
>JANMVK010000128.1:0-1857 GCA_031392725.1 Pseudobdellovibrionaceae bacterium | reverse complement strand
CGGCGGCATCAGCATGGGCATGATCTCACTCAACGCCACCTCGGGCTCCATTTCGTACTATTTGAAAAAAACCATTCATCTGCGCGCCGCTCTGGTATTTATCGCGGCCAGTTTTCCCGGCAGCGTGCTCGGCGTTCACCTTGAACATTACGTCGACCGGCCCATGTTCGAAAAAATCTTCGGTGTGGCTATGATTCTGTTTGGTGTGCTCCTGGTCCTCCGGCGCCAAAATAAGGCGAAGACTCAAGTCACCGCGAACACCCAGCTCGACCGCGGTTTTTATATTAAGGGCGCCCTGATTAGTTTTGCCGTGGGATTTGTCGCCAGTTTCTTAAGCATCGGCGGTGGGGTGATCCACGTTCCGCTGCTCACCCAAGTGCTGGGATTCCCCGTGCACCTCGCTACCGGAACTTCGCATTTGATCTTAGGTTGCACCGCGTGGATCGCCACCATCACCCATTTGTGGCATGGCGACATTTCCCTTAAGGATCCTGTGTTATGGCAGGTTGGACTTTCGGCTGCAGCGGGAGCGCAGCTGGGCGCCAAACTGTCGTCCAAGATTTCGGGAACAGCGATTTTACGAATTCTAGCCCTGGCCTTGATGGCGGTCGGCTTGCGTCTAGTTATTAAATAAAATATTCTTAATTTTACAATGCGAAAAGTTGTTTATCTACCGTCGTTGATTATTGGGCTTGTCGCGGGCAGCGCGATCACAGCGGCTGTTCTTCACAAAGGTGAAATGGAAGAAGTCCCAGATCGTGGCGAACTCCATCTTGGGCAGAAAGAATTTATCAATCCCCTGGTCGATTGCCCGTCCAGACCTCGCGGCGCCTCACCCAACAAGGCCGAACTGCAAGATCATCTGCTAAAAATGATTGGTAAATATGAGAGCACTAAAAGCAGCGGCGTCGATGAAGTCAGCGTGTTGTTTCGCGATCTGAACAATGGTCCCGGTCTCGGCATCAACAACAAAGAGCCGTTTGTCGCCGCCAGCTTGCTCAAGCTTCCAATCCTTATGGCGTTTTTAAAACGGCAAGCGACTTGGCCCAAACTGCTCGACAGCACTTTAAAATTTGATCCCGAGAAAGACGGCAATCTTCAGCGGAGGCCGACGGTGTCCTCGATCCATCCGCCCATGCAGGGCGGAGAAAGTTATTCCGTTCGCGACCTTCTCAACCGGATGATCGTGGATTCCGACAATATTGCCACGGCGATGCTAATGAAGCACTTTCCGGATGTGAGCATTGATCAGGGACTTCGCGACATGGGCGTACCGGTCACCTTGAAGGGTGATGAAGCTTGGATCAACGTCGAAGATTACGGATCCATTTACCGCATTCTCTACAATTCCACTTACCTGGGTCCCGAGTTGTCCAACGAAGCGCTCGGCATGCTGGCCAAATCCACGTTTAACCAAGGCCTCGTAGCGGGTGTAGCCAAGGACATCCCCGTGGCCCATAAGTTCGGTGAGCGGGAGTTCGCGGCGGATATTCAGCAGTTTCACGATTGCGGCATAATCTATTACCCGCTGCGCCCCTATTTGCTGTGTGTAATGACCAAAGGCACCAAGCAAAAAGAGCTGATCAATGCGATCGCACAGATCTCCCAAGCCGTTTTCGAGCAGGTCAAAAAGGACTCAGAAGTTCATTGACCTAAAGTGTTATACCCACTAAATTTTGCCGGATTGCCCAAATGGCGGAATTGGTAGACGCGTATGATTCAGGGTCATATGCCCGTAAGGGTGTGGAGGTTCAAGTCCTCTTTTGGGCACCAGCTCCGGCCGCATAATCCGGCCGCAGCCTTCGTTGCGTCGTCGCTCGCTTGTGCGGCGTGGCGGTACCACGCCTCCGCGCTCGC
>JANMVK010000097.1:0-3593 GCA_031392725.1 Pseudobdellovibrionaceae bacterium | reverse complement strand
GTCCTGCGTCCACGGCTCGACGTACTTCCGCACGAGGTCGCGATCGAAGGTCTCGTTCCCCGCCGGCACCGGCGTGTGCGTGGTGAAGACCGCGTTCAGGGCGAGGTCCTCCAGGGCGTCGGAGAGGCCGTCGCCGCGGTGCACGCGCCGGTGATTTTAAAGTCACTTTTATCGCCACCAAAAATTCTTCCGATGGTGCCGTGGCCGAATCCGCCGAGGAACAAGTCGATGCGTTTTTGCTTAAGCCGTTTTCGGCTGAAGACTTTAGCGTTAAACTCAATGAAGTGCTCGACCGCAAAATCAATCCTTCGCCATATATGGTCGCCTGCGAAGAGGGAAAAAAACTTCTAGAATATAAACAATTCGACAAAGCGGCGGCTAAATTTATTTCGGCCAAACCTCTGGTCGATAAACCATCGTTCGCCTGTTACTTCGCGGGCCAGTCGTTTCTGCAAGCCGGTGACCGCGTGCGCGCGCTGGTTGAATTCCAAGAGGGCCTCGGCCACCAACCGCTTCACTACAAATGTCTAATCGGCGCGTTTGATGTGTTGATCACTGAAAAAAGGTACAACGAGGCCTTTGATTTTGTGAAATTGCTTAAGGACAATTATCCGCTCACTCCCCGCCGCTTAAGCCAAATTTTTATTGTGTCGGTGCTGAGCCATCACTTTGATGACGTAAAAACCTATTACGGAAAATATTTGGAACTCGAGCAGCGCACGCCGGAAATGACCAAAGTGGTTTCAATGGCCCTATACACCGCCGGCAAACACTATTTGGAAAAACAGGATAAGGCTGAAGCCGTCGCCGTATTTGAGCTGGGCGCGACGTCGGTGGGCCGCAATTTTCAATTTATGGAAAAAGTGGTCGACGAAATGATTAAGGCCTCGGCTTTTACGGAGGCACAAGCCTTTGCCGCCAAGGTCAGCATGTCGGACAGGGGCACACCAGCGCACAACCGGTTGGCGTTTAAAGTCGACGCGGTCACCTTGGACAAAAATCAAGTTGTCGAACGCGGCCGCAAGCTGATTATGACCGGCGAAGGCACTCCTGAGATTTATGAACTCGTTGTTAGAATCATGGCCGAGACCGGTAAAACCACGCTCGCGGAATCCGTTATCGCCCGGGCGGTGGCCGATCATCCTGAAATGCGCGCCAGCCTCTATAAGATCCTTGAGAGCTCCGGCCGCTAACATCCATATCATTTTATCTATGGTGCACGCCCCGCAGTGTCTCACAATGAGACACTAACATTTAGACAGACTCCAAACATGATATGCCCTGGAAACGCTTTTCACAATTTAGGGCAACCTATCGTGCCGCCACGGGTTTTCAATTTGCAAATATTGAGGGCGTGAACCGGCTATTGAGAATTTGGACTGGCGTAATGGCGCCTCTTGCCGTGGGGCAGATCTATGCCGCCGAAATGGCCGACGTGGGAGCGGGTCTTGATACTCCCGGCGTCCGCACGATTGAGTCCGACAACACCGGCGCCGCGGCGGCCTGCCACAAACAATACATCGAGGGAGATTGCGGGCGTTTTCAGGGAAATCCCAACTACATTGACTGCTCACGTCCTGAAACCGCGGCCCCTGGCAAACTCGCCATTTCCTGCGTAAAGGGCGCGGCCACCGGCGTTTGGGATACGGCGGCCGGACTGGTGAAACTGCCCTACGACCTTGCGAAGGGTTTAGCCAAAGCTCCAGGCGCGATCGCGAAAGTCGCCGATGAGGAATCCAAATGCTACGCCGACATAAGGTATAAAGCGCAATTATTAGAGCCCCTCAAGACCCAGCTTCCCGCCGGGGCGTCGGAAAGTATGGCCGAGCGCTGGACCTGTTCGGAAATTCGCCGGCATGTCGAGCAAGCGTCGCAAAGAATTAACCGTGAAATCTCCTTGAAAAAATTAAACCAGGAACGATACGACGCTTTTATTAAAGCCAATCCGGGCCAGGAAAAATCCGCCAATTTTCAGTATCCCGAATCCCAGCGCAAGCTCGATGAAAAACAAGAATCGTTCATCAAGGATGGTCAGTATCGCGACCAGGCCATCTCCAACATGGAGAAAATGCTGAAGGAACTGAAAGAAAATATGAAATGCGCCACCAATCAGCACGTGGCCAAAACCTTTTGTAAAGTGGCGGCGGAAGTCGGCCTCGCAATCGCAACGCCTGCGGCCCTAGTTAAGGGCGTTCAACTCGCCCGCGCCGCCGCGGCTTCGGAGTATGCCACCGCCGTGCGAGCGGCGGTCCGGCCCGCAAGCCTCGCCGAACGCACGCCCGCTGTCGCTGAACGGGTTCCGCCCGCGGCTCTCGAACGGCCACCCGCCACTTTGGACCGCCCGGTTGCGGAACGCCCGGTGGTGGAACGTCCTCCAACCGAACGGCCACCGGTTCCCGACGAAGTTTCAGCGAGCGAAAGACGTAGCCTAACACCCACGCCCGCCGCCGAACGCTTGGCCATCGCCGAGCAAGATGCCGCGCGGGTTTCCCGCGCTGAAGCCGCCCTGGGCCGCGGATTGACCGAACCGGAAGCCACAGCCTTAAACCGCGCCCACCGTGTGGGCGAAGGTGAACTCGGCCGCTCCGGCGCTCCCGCTGGCGTCGGCGATTACACGACGGCCCAACTCAGACAAAAATCAGAAATTCTGCGCGATGCCGGCTTCCCCGCGGCGGAACGGCGTCAGCTGGTTGAAGCCGGACTCGTGGGACGCGAACCCGCGGTAGTAGAACGCATTCCCATTTTCGCGGAACGGCCGCTGCTAAAGGTGGCGGCTGACGATGCGGTCGCTCTTCCGCGCAGCTCCGGCGGCTACACCAACGGCATCGTGACCAAAGTGGAAAACGGCACAGCTGAAGTGCGTTTCCGCGATGTGGACGGAAACCTTTATAGCAAGCCCGTGCCCGTCAGAGAATTGCGCTCACCAATTGCCGAAGGTGACCGGGTCGCCGTGGCCCGCACTTCAGGCGGATACACCGACGCGCGCGTAGCCAAAGTTCACGATAACGGCACGGCCGAAGTCCGCTTCCGCAATTCCGCAGGACAGGAAGTTGGAAAAATAGTCCCGACCAGCGAATTGCGAGCCGCCAGTGAACTCCGCGCACCGACAGCCGCACGGGCCCCGCCACCCGCGCCACTAACCAATGAAGCTTTTAGGGCCACGGCAAAATCGCAGGATGACATTCGCGATTTCGTGCGCAACGCACCAGATTCCGAGGTCGGAAAATTTGTTAAAGATTTTTTTCCAGGCAAAAACCACCTAAGTGCGGAAATTCAAGCCGGCAATTTTACTTCTGTTCGACATTTTCTCCAGCACCCCAATATGCTGACCAAAGTGGATCAGGCCCTGATCGCTCCGAGAGCTGCGGCGGCGGCGCGCGCCGCGCGTCTTGGACCTCCCGCGGGAGAAATTGTTCCGAAGGGAATGGGTTTTCGCTATGTGGCCACCGATGGATCGCAGGTGGGCTACATCAATTACAAGGTTAAGACGCCGGGAGAGGTTTACGTCGACACGATGGGAACCCACGGTCAATACGCCGGCCGCGGTGTGGGAGACCAACTGTTACAAAAAGTGATCGAGCGAAATCCAGGCG
>JANMVK010000832.1:0-4526 GCA_031392725.1 Pseudobdellovibrionaceae bacterium | reverse complement strand
ACGAATCCCGCTCGGATTGGTCTGCGCGCCCGAAAATCAAACTGAACCTTCAAGCCGTTTCGGTGCCCGGCATCAGCAATCTCAGCATCAACATGGGTAATGGAGCCGTCACTCTGGGCAACCAAACTTCCGCGGCCACCGAAATCGAGTGGGATCACAGCCGGAATTTTCTGGGCTTTTCGCTCGATATTAAATTTTGGGGCGAACTTCTTCAGGCCAAAATCCGTTTTAACTTCCTCGAGTTCAAACACGATCCCACATTCAAAAAGACGCCTTATCATCAAGAGAACTCTAAATTCATGAATATCCTCCACGTGATGGGCCGTAAAATCGAGGGCGTTGAGCCCGAACTTTACGCCTCTCACTGGGACCTGCGCGGAACCAACACGATTTATTTAAACGGCGTGCCCAAAGAACATGAAAAAACCATGATGGACGCCATTGAAAAGTGGAATGAGACGTTCCGTAAAATCGGCGCCATCGGCCCTAATGACAAAGCCTTTAAAGGTGAAGTCCTTAACTCCAAACATCCTTTTGATTTGCGCTATCCTTCCCTTAACTGGATCAGTGACATCCGATTATCGCAGTTTTCTCCTCTGGGAATCGGCATGGCGCACGCCGATGTCCGCAACGGAAAAATCCTGTGGGGCAGTGTCAATTTATACGGTGGAATGCTTGAGCACTACATCAACCGCTACACTCCCGTGGCCACCGGTGGAGATGGCGCGAAATCTTTCGGCGCGGATATCACCGATTCCATTTCGCCGATCAAGATTCTGTCTGATTTACTGAATAAATCTTTGCCCATAATCAACCGCCTAGATCAAATGACCGCGGCTTCACGTCCGGCACTGATGAACACTTTGCTGGTCGACCGCAAAGGTTTCTTAATGGAAGAAATCGAACGGCTGTCGCGTTTACCCACCAATCAAACTAAAGAACAGATGGAACATTTACGTTCGCAGCTGGAAACTCTGCGCCGCCAAGATCCCAAAATCGCCGAGATCGTGGCGGACTTAACTGACTCCGCCACGGCCCAGACGCTGAAGAGCAAAAGCGATTTCCAAGCCAATTCCATGATCAACCTGTTTGGTTCTTCGCTGTTGAAAAAAGCGGCGGCGCCGGCATCCTCGACGACCGTTGCGGCCTCGCCTGATTCTTCCCGTCCTGATATATCACGCATTTTAGCTGAACCGGATTTGAACAAACGCGACCGCATGATCCGCAGCCTGCAAAATGGCTCGAGCTTCACCGTGGAAGAAGGCATGACCATCGCCAATATGGCCGGCGGCTGGATGAATTCTCCCGCGCGCAAAGGCCGCTCTTTCCCCGAAATGCTCGACAGCGTGGTGATGGACTTAACTCTCCACGAACTCGGTCACTTCCTCGGCCTCGGCCACCAATTCAAAGGCAATATCGTTCCCGAAGAAGGCACGGTGCCCTCGAAGTTCGTAAAAGATCTCGCTTCTAAAGCCACCGCGGCTCAGAATTTTATCAACTACACATCGGTCATGGACTATCGCAGCGGCCGCACTGAGATGGTGATTCCGGCCAAAGATTTCAATCCCGGTCCGCATGACGAGTTGGTTTTACGTTATCTATATAAAGGCGAGTATGCGGCAATGGATCGCAGCAAAGATGACTTTATATATGGCAACGTTCCCGCCAACGGCAAAATTCCCACAATGTCACAAATCGGTGGACGTAACGAAGTATTCCCCACCGCCTATTTTCCCTCATGCAATGACTACGAAGCGAGCTTAGCAGCGGATCCGTTCTGTAACCGCTGGGATCGCGGCAGCAGCGCCCAAGATGTGGTGAAATCGTATTTTGAAGGCATCAATGACAACCTGATCACCAATTTGTATTCCATGGTGGGCGGCGGCGGCGATCCTGAGTACGCCGAGATGGCCATGTGGTACAGCTCCCTCGACAATATGTCGCGCGTGCGCTTGTTCTACGATGAAATGCGCCGGCGTTTGCGCTCGGAACCGGAGCTGAAACCGTTGTGGAATGAATTGCGCCAGAGCAAGGCGGCGTTGCTGGAATTCTCGCAAGCTTGCCAAAAAGCTGATCCCGCAAATGACATGACCATTCAGGCGCCCGTGCTGCGCAAGATTTTCGCGCATAAAGACATTACCGATTTGTGCCGCGCGAATTTAATCGCGCTGAACGAATACCGCTTTTATCTCAATTTGCCCAACTCCGATTACACCCGCATCGACCACAAAAACCGCTACATCAGCGGCGGCTATCTCGAGGGTGATTCGGCCCGCAATTGGGGTCACGCTTTCGGCAGCTGGTACCAGATGTCCAACTTGCCTCTGAAGATCAGCGCCATGTACACGCTCACCACCTCCCGCGCCTACTTCTTATGGGGCGGCATGTATCCCAATATTTATTATGACAATGAGGAAAACCGTTTCTTGTACCGCACGCTTTATCCGCGCGAGTACACCAAGCTGATTTCCGACGGAGTTCAGCACAATATGAGATTCGAAGCGACTGGTCACTCGGACACGACCGGCATTGGCCGCACCATTCTCGCAGCCGGCAATATGTTGCCGTGGATGCGTTACACGAGCAATGATTCCGCCCGCCTGCCGAAAGACTATAACGATCTGCTCGATCAGCAAACGGAATTTCAATACAGCATGGTGGCCGTGATTATTAAGCCGACCAAACCCGACGCCAACTCCAATATTAAGGCCGACCACTACAAGAAATTCACCGCCACCATTTTTGACTTCTTCACGGGCCGCAACACCAACGCCCGCGACGTTTATATTTTGCCGAGCGGAAGCGTGATGGTATGGGCCAACGGGATGTTTATTTATCCTGTCACCGACCTGAAATTTTACGCAGGCAATGAGTCCTACGTGATCGCCTACAAGATCGGCTATGGCTACAAACCGGGCGATGAACTGGTGGAAGACAGCATTAAGGCCGCGTTGCTGGAGAAACACAACGCCATTGCCAGTATTTGCGTGGACGGTTTTGCCGGCAACGGCTTGACCAACTATTTCGACAACGCCGGAAAAGAATTTGAAGGCTTTTACATTCCGCCAGGAATTGCCGAGGAAACCGACACCGCCAGTCCCAAGATGGCCGCTTTCCAAAAGTCCGTGGAAGATGCTTTCAAGAAATACGATAAGAACGAAGACGTTCTTAAGGCCATTCCCGCGAACTTCCCGATCAAGTCCATGCGCCAGGTGTGTGATAAAGCCGTGCGTGGCGTGGGCCAGATCTCCGCTTCGGCGGCTCTGATCAACGGCTACTGGCTGGGCATAACTTCGGATTACTTGGAGAAATGATATGAACAACCAAAATCGTTTCTCCTTAATTTGTGTTTTGCTGGCGCTGCCGCTGTTAACGGCGTGCCCGATGAAAAATTCCCCGCGCGTCGTGAACGAAGGCAAACGGGAATGGACTCCGCAAACCACTCCGGTTGACGCCAGCGTGGAAGCCAAGAGCTTTCAAGCCTTCGATGTGCAAGCCGCTTATGTGGCCTTGAGCGATAGCGGTTCCCTAGTCGCCCGCGTGTTGCAGCCTCTGTCCGCGTTCGTACTCAATGGCAAATTTATTGAGAAGGCCGAGTTCCGCACTTCACGCATGACGCAAATGATCCAGGTGTTCAATAGCGCCTTTCTCACATTGCTTGAGGCTAAAGATCAATCGAATGAATTTCTTGAGATTAAAAATGCTTACTACGCGACTATTTTTGCCGGCTGCAGCCGCGATCTGAAATCCGATTGCTACAATTCCGATTTGTTCAGCGTCGACACCCGCCACACCCGCATTATGACGGTGATGGCCCGTGAGCTGGACGCCGGCATCGAAGCTTCGATCAAAACCGCAGGCTCATCCAAAAAATGTGTAAGCGGAAACGCCGAATGCCGCCAGTTGGTGGAAGAGCGCTACCGTTTGCTCGCTATGGGCGTGTACAAGCGGAACCGCTACGACGATTCCGATTTTGCTTTCGCTTATATGAAATACTCACGCGCGTTCTCTGAGCTGATCGAGTATTTTAATAGCGATGACGGCAAGACCGAGGCCGCTAAGCTCGCGCTCAATAACC
This sequence comes from Pseudobdellovibrionaceae bacterium, assembly GCA_031392725.1. Lineage (GTDB taxonomy): Bacteria > Bdellovibrionota > Bdellovibrionia > Bdellovibrionales > UBA1609 > JALHOQ01. The sequence continues at coordinate 448 of JANMVK010000832.1, read as the reverse complement.
GTGGCAATATGCGCACCAGCTATTTGGCTGAGAGCCATTCCCATATTTTTGAGACCCTGATCGCAAAATATCAGCCCAAAAATCTTAAAGATCCTGAATTCCGAGCGTTTATTGAGAATTTCAATCCGTGGAATTACTCCAACAAAACGCCCGATACGTTCCAGCGCGGAAGCCGCGTGATGTTCGGCTACGCCGCCCGCTGTTGCCTATATCAGGATGACTCTAAAACTAAACTCAGCCCGGCCGTCACCACCGCGATTTTTGAGTCGCAGGAAAATGGCGACACCATGGGCAAATCGTTCCTGCAGATGATCATTGAGATCAAAAAGGAACATTCCTACCGCCTGTTCACCAATCTTGGCATCGTCGATATCATCCGCCAGATCGAACATCCGGATAAGCAGTTCTATAACGAATTCTTCTTCGTGGTGGACCGCCTGTTCCGTGG
>JANMVK010000803.1:0-4889 GCA_031392725.1 Pseudobdellovibrionaceae bacterium | reverse complement strand
TGGCTCTTATTCATCAAGAATTTATCGGTCTAAATAGGGATTGTCTTAACTAGTCCCGAGGTGCCAAAATACCGACATGCGCTTTGAAGTGTGGGCACAGACGGACGTGGGTTTGAAACGCGATATAAATCAGGACGCAATCCTGGTTGACCACGACCATAACCTATTCGTTGTGGCGGACGGTATGGGCGGCCACAAAGGCGGGGAAGTGGCTTCAGCACTGGCTGTGGAGACTGTCCAAGAGTTAGTCGGCCGCCGGATGAACGAACCTAAACTGACCCCGCGCAAAGTCTTGGGCGATGCTTATCGCGAAGCCTCCAGCCGCATTCACCACAAAAGTACGTTTGAATCACCCGAGCTAATGGGCATGGGCACGACCATGGTCTTATTTTGGGAGATCAAGGGCCGGGTGTTTATCGGCAATGTGGGAGACTCGCGCGCCTATCTCTATTGCGCGCCGAATTTGTGGCAACTCACCGAAGATCATTCCTTGATCAATGAACAGGTCCGGGCCGGCGTGATTTCGGAAGAAGAAGCACCTCACGTCGTCGGCCGCAATGTGATCACTCGAAGTGTCGGCTTTGAGCGCGATGTCATGGTCGATGTGATCGAACGCGAACCCCAGCCCAACGAACTGTATTTGTTATGCTCAGATGGCCTGAGCTCTTTGATAACTCCTGAGAAGCTTTTAGAAATCTTTAAACAATCAACGCCCGAAGAAATCGTGGCTAGGTGCATTAAAGAAGCAAAAGCCGCCGGTGGCGATGACAATATTTCGGTCATCGTGATTCGGCCCCATGTCGGCAGTTGACGCATTCAGCTAATTCACCTTAAATTGGCCTTCCCGAGTCATACCTAGAAGGCCGCATAATATAGGGAAGGTCCCGTCGACGGGACCGGCGGAGATCAGGTGTTCCCGTCGACGGGAACACTCAAGATAAGGATCAATGGAGAATAAGAACTATACCATTTTGATCGCCAGCAACCGGCACGGCGAGACCATGAAGCTCAATTTACGGGCAAGTTGGGTGAAGGCGTTCGCCTTCTTGGGATTTTGTATGGTGTTACTGTCCGCCACCGCGGCATTGGACTATATCGGGTTGTTGCTCAAAGCCAATGAGAACCGGGTTCTGCGTTCCGAGAATGTAACACTTAAAAAACAGTTCACTGTGGCGGAAGAAAAGTTGGGCGTGTTAGAGGCCAGCCTCGACCGCATTCAAAACTTCACTAAGAAATTAAATTTGATCACTAACGTGGAAGACGACGAACGCGGTTTGAAACTGGCGATGACGTCGAGCCGTATGCAGGGACCCGAGGCCGGCGGTCCAGTGAGCCGTTTGCCCTCCAGTGAGTTTATGATCCGCGAACCTCCCGCAATGGAAAAACCCGTGGCCGATGAGAAAAACGGCGAGCTCAGCGTCTCGCGCGACACCAGCCGCGATTTTGCTTCGCTGTCGGTGCGCATTGATCGCGCTCTGCGCGAATCGCAGCTGCGCGAACAGGGTGTTCTGCAACTTTGGGATTCATTGTCCGAGCGCCAGACTCTGCTACTTTCGACGCCGTCGATTAAACCGTCGCGCGGATGGTACACTTCGCGTTTCGGTTACCGGGTCGATCCCTTCACCAACCGCGCCGAGATGCACGCCGGTCTCGACATGGCGGCACCGAGCGGAACTCCCGTCTACGCGCCCGCCGATGGCGTGGTGTCTTACGTCGGCTACGAAGGCGGTTACGGTAAACTGGTGTCCATCGATCACGGTTACGGCGTGGTCACCCGCTACGGCCACAATTCCCGCGTGTTTGTCGAGCAGGGACAAAAGGTTCACCGCTTCGATGTGATTTCCGCCGTCGGCACTACTGGGCGATCCACCGGCTCACATTTACACTATGAGGTCCGCATTCACGGGATCGCGGTGGATCCGCTTAACTACATTCTGACGGAATAAAAGAGGGTTCGATCTGCTAGCAGATCGAACGGCAACGAAGGCCCGCGATGCGCAATGGAAACTGAAATCATCAACAAAAATGGAAATCGTTTTTCACTTAGGTGGGCCCGCGAGTCCGACGTGTCTGTGATTCGGCGGATCGTTAATCAGGCGTACAAAGAATTGGCTGATATGGGACTCAACTACACCGCTACTTTTCAAGACGAAGATGAAACTCGAACACGGATGGCCAAGGGTCGCACGCTGGTGATCGAAGAAGGCGACGTCGTCGTCGGCACCATCCTTATGTTTGAGGAGAATAAAATTTCGGCGAGACGCTCCGCTTACCTCGGGCAATTCGGCATTTTGCCGTCACATAAAAAACTAGGACTGGGTTCACGGGTCATGGATTTTATGGAGGACCTCGCAAGGAGCGAAGGGTACGAGTGCATTCAACTCGATACCGCCAAGCCGGCTGAACATCTGGTTCAGTTGTATTTAAAGCGGGGATATAAAATCGTCAGTGATACCCGTTTCGAAGGAAAAACCTACGAGTCTTGGATTTTTGAAAAAGATTTGTAGAGTTGAAGCCACGCTACTTGCGGCGTCGCAAGTGCCAGTCTGCCGCAGTGTACAAGGGGCGCCGCGGATGTTTTTAAGATTATTTAATTTTTCTTACCACTCGCCGCTAAATCCCGGCCCGGTCGGCGACAAATATACTTTTTTATTCTTAATCACTGACTTCGAATCCTCCGGCAGCGTGAACCCGATGCGCGGATCGAGTTGCACCGTCACCACTTCGCGGCCGTTTCGATATTCACAGGTTTCTTTTAATAACTGCACGAATGCCCGCGTGCGGCGGGTGACCTGCACACCCAATTCCATCCGGCGGGCAGCCCCGCCTGGGCTTTTCAATGCGCAGCTGATGTCGGCTGAGCCTGGATTTTTAAAATTCATGTAGTAGTGCTGGCCTTTGTACTCGACTTCTCGGTAGCGGATGCCGTCGATCTCCACCCATCGCTCCTTGGTGTCGACCGACTGATCAGCTTCTAGATATTTTTCGAACGTGGATCTTTCGGCTGCCGGAGCTTCTTGTTTTTCGGCGGCGAAAACGGCTGAGCTCACAAATAAAAGAAAGCCAAGTTTCATGGCCGTAGTATGCGCCCAAAATCTTTCACTTCCAAATTGAAAAAGGCCCGCGATTTGCGAGCCTCTTCATTAAAAACTGATGATTGAATTTTAACGTTTCGAGAACTGAGTGCTGCGGCGAGCGCCGTGTTTCCCGTACTTTTTACGTTCCACCATGCGTGAGTCGCGGGTCAGCAGGCCGGCTTTTTTCAAAGTCGGGCGCAGTTCCGGCTTCACGATAATCAGCGCGCGGGACAGGCCGTGGCGAATCGCTTCCGATTGGCCGGTCACTCCGCCGCCGACAACAGTCACGCGGACGTCATATTGATTTTTAGTGTCAGTGAGGACGAAGGGCAAAACCACGGTCATGCGCGCGGTGGGAGTCGGCATATATTTGTCGAGCTCTTTGCCATTCACAGTGATCTTGCCACTGCCTGTTTTCAGGAACACGCGGGCGGCGCTGGTTTTGCGGCGTCCGGTGGCGTAGTAAACAGGTTCTTTCGGAGCGGCGGCGGCTTTAGCCATTATCTTTCTCCCAGGTTCAGCATTTCAGGTTTTTGCGGAGCATGGGGATGATTCGGTCCCACATACACTTTCAATTTGGTGATCAACTTTTTGGCCAATTTATTTTTCGGCAGCATTCCGGCCACGGCACCCGTGACGATTATGGTCGGATCTTTTTTCTGCAATTGGGCGGCGCTGAGTTCCTTTAAAGAACCGAAGAAGCGCGAGTGGGAATAAAACTTATTGTCGTCCCATTTGTCGCCGGTCATTTTCACTTTTTCCGAATTGATCACGATTACGAAATCACCGGTGTCCACGTGAGGAGTAAAAGTCGGTTTGTTTTTTCCGCGCAAGATGGTGGCGATTTCAGTGGCCATGCGGCCCAAGGTTTTGCCGTTGGCATCAACGAGATACCACTTTTGCTCAACTTCGCCCGGCTTGGCGATCCAGGTTTTCATACTCATTCCTTATTCGTTTTAACAGTTTAGCGAACTGGAATAATTAGAGTTTTCGGCACTTATTGTCAAGGTCGGCGGGATATTCCACCCGGTAAAGATAGAGGCCGTAGGCCGGAGCCGTGGTTTTGGCCGCCTGGCGGTCTTGGGCGTCGAAGATGTTCAGCAGGTCGGTGAGCTCCATCTGGTTGCGTTCAAGGTGCAAAAGCGTTCCCACCAGGTTCCGAACCATCTGTTTTAAGAAGCCATTTCCCTGAATTCGGAATTCCACCAAACCCTTGGCTGGAGCCTCCCACGAGCAGTGATCAATGCGGCGGATCGTGGTTTTCACAGGAGTTCCCGAGGTTTGGAAGCTCTTGAAATCTTTTCGGCCTTCCACATGACGCGCGAGCTGGTTGAGGAACTTCATATTAAGAGGATGAGCCACCCAAAATGCACGATTGCGCCACAGGGCTGAGCGAATCGGGTGGTTCCACACCCGGTAAATGTAGGTTTTGCGGACCGCGGTCTTGCGCGCGTGAAACTCCGGTGGAGCCTCCCAAACCTCTTTGACCACCACGCTTGAGGGCAACATGGCGTTGAGAGCCTTGAGCAGCCGGTGTTCAGTGGCCAGCACCTTGGGCGCAATAAAGTGCGCCACCTGGCCGACCGCATGAGTCCCGGCATCAGTCCGGCCGGAGCCAATAATTTTGATCGGCTCATTGTAAATCTGCGACAACACAGTTTCGACAGTCGTTTGGACGGTCACTAATCCCGGCTGCTTCTGCCAACCGGCGAAATCAGTTCCATCATAAGAAAGTAGAAGTTTGATAACCCTCATGAGGGAGTATTAAAGGCGCCCGCCGCTTTTTTGCAACTGTCGGCGTCACTTCGTAAC
>JANMVK010000647.1:0-3435 GCA_031392725.1 Pseudobdellovibrionaceae bacterium | reverse complement strand
GGCAAGAACACTATTTAGCTATGTCTAAATAAATATTCAATTGTCTATTTGCCAAGACTGGGGTTGTGCCGAAATAAGACAAACGACCTCGTATTTTTTCGAGGCACGGCATAAATAATTGGAATTTTTTAATATTTGGTCCGGTCCAGATTTTTTTATACGCCCCCCTTCAGCTTGACAACTTTCTGGCCGAAATTAAATTCTAAATAAGCAACAGGGCCTACCCAAACCTTGTAACTCTTTTGTGTGCAATTCGTGCCCTGGGCGAAATAAAGGAGGTGCAAAAATGAGATCATTTTCTGGTGTCCCACCGAATCACCGGTAATAAAAATCTAAATTCGATTCACTTCGATAGTCATCTTAAACCGTAGAGAGGAGGACTTTATGGATCTAAATGGTGCAAAAATTTATAGTGAGGGCGTGGGCATAGGCCGGGATTGTGAGGAAAAAATCCGGCAAATCGTAAGCGCTATTAAAACCCTATCGCCCTCGTCGGACATCAGTTTCCGGTTTCTAAAAAGCGGGAGGGTCTACGAGGGACTTCTTTGGGGAAGCGCGAACGACATTCCCATTGGGGTTTATCGGCGGGGTCCCTCGATGACCCATGTCCTGGACTATCTATACAGCAAGGTAAAAAAGGACTGTCTAAAAATGAGCAAGGCGCGCGGGCGGCCGCTTTCTCGTGGAAGCCGATTTGACGGCGGTCACCAAACTCCACTCGCGATGGCAGGCTAGGTGAGGAATCAGATATGGGACAACTCACAACATTTCGAAAAAGTACGAATAAGGGCTTGGCGCCCGTAACCCTTCCAAAATCTGCTCACTTCTAAACAGCCATTCATGATTGTTGCCGATGCTAAGAATTGATCTCGAACTCATGTTTGAAGACGATACTGCTCGATCGATCTTACATTTCGATCGATGTTCTCCTTGGCGCCTTCAATCTCTTTGTCATTTTTCTGCCTCTGCGGATTATTTTTCTCCAAGCCTTTATTTTGCTTTTCCAGCTTATCTATGTCGCGCTGATGCCGCCTGTTAATGTTTCTCAATGTTTGAATCCACTCTGCGGCAGGGGCAAAACGAGGGGTGCCAGGCGCTGGTCTAAACAAGTACCACTGCGCTCCGGCTTCGTGGCTTAGTAAAATTGCTAGGAAAACAATTAAACATCTCATTTTTAAATAATAGCCCTAAGGTTTTGTCTCAGCAAGAGACAGCCAGAAGCTTCTCAATTTGAGACAGAGCACGGCTCACAAAAGATTTAGATGGGTGGATTTGGTTATGAACACGGATAATTAACCAAAGCGGAGAGCCGGATATGAGAGGTGCAAAATTCATAACCCTGAGTTTATTCGCGGTGCATTTTCAGGTTGAAGCGACACTCCCGCGCCAGGAACACATTGCGTGCCTGAAAGGTACCTATGCGGCGTTGACCGCTTGTAACAATTCAGCGGCCGCGGCCTCCCATCAGGCCAACGACATCGCGGTTAAAAATGGCGCCCCTGCCGAAAACGATAGTTTGAACCAATCCGCGGACCGTGAAGCCGCAACCACCAAGAAAATTTCCGATCTGCTTCAAAGCGCCCTGAGCGTGTGTCAAACTCAGGCCGAGAAGTGTGTCTCGAGCGGCTGCACGGCCGAATACGATGCTCTGGGACAGGCATGTGCCAAGGACGTTGGCAGTTATATTGATCAGCTTTCACAGGGCCTCAAGGAGAATATGAACGGCAATAGGGGCAGTTTAGTTTCCGATGCGGATTCCACGGGCCGGTCCGGTTCGGGAGGAAAGTCGAGCGGAGGTGGTCTCTCCGCGAACCGGTCGGCGGCCGGATCACCCAGTTCCGGAACTTCAGCCAATTCACAAATTGTCGGTAACCCCGGAAACATACTGCAAAGAAACGTGGCCGGTGATCCGGCACGCGCTAACAAACAAAATGGGTCCGATATCGAAGGCCAATCTGGCCAGCCGGATTCTGGTTCCGGTTCACGTTCAGGATCAGGTTCACAAGGGGCCGGCCGTGCTTTCGCCTCAGCCAGCCCAATGGACGCTGATTCCTCCAAACTTCAAATACCCGGCGACTTTCATGAAACGCGCCGGAGATTCATGCGAAAAGCGTTGCAGGGTAAGGAGCTCGATTCCGCAATTCTCCAATATTGCAAAACCAAAGGAGCCGGTGACGAAGAATGTGACCGCATTGTGTCCACTACGTTTTGTGCCTCTCCGAACAGGGCGGAATGTCCATCCTGTCAAAAAAAATCGCTCAACTCCTACTCACGGGCCGAAATCGGCAAAGTGTGCGTCGCGGCCTGCGCCAATGATCCTCAATATGGACCGCAATTGGCTGACCGGTGCCGCTCAGTACTGGGAACCCCGATGGAGAACGAGGCCGCGTCGCGAAAGCCGGCAAGCGTGACCGCGGAGCTGGCCGTTGAAGGAGCGAATGGACTTTCGATTTTTTCGATCGTCAGTCAAACTATTCGAAAACGGTGTCTTGAGGGCAAATTACGTTGTGGGTTTTGATTTTGAAAGCGGATGATTGAGGACGCCAAAACCATCACAGAACGAACCCAGAAGAGCTTTGAGTCACTATGGAAAATATTTAGCAAACGGTTTGCCAACAAATGAGATCTTCGGAACAATCGCGTTTTGACAAAGGAGAACACATGAAAAAATTCCTAGCGATTTACTTCGGCAGCCCGGCTTCGATGGATAAGTGGGCCTCTTTAAGCGAAGCCGCGAAACAAGATCGGCAAAAAGAGGGGATTAAAAACTGGGCCAATTGGGCCGAGGGTCATTCAAAGATGATCAAAGATATTGGCAATCCGCTTGGCAAAACCAAAAGAGTAGGTCCAAACGGAATTTCGGACGTCAAAAACCAGCTGACGGCCTACACGGTTGTTGAAGCTGAAACGCACGAAGAGGCAGCCAAGCTTTTCTTAAAGCATCCGCACTTTGAGATTTTTCCGGGAGAATCGATCGAAATTATGGAGTGTCTGCCGTTACCCAAACCGTGACCCTGGATCCATTTGGCGATTACTTTATTAGGTATCTGGATGACTGGCTTACCAGTCCCGAACTGCGAAAAAGAGTGAGCGCCGGCTATATGACGAGGGAAGTTAAAGAGGAGGACATTGACTACTCTGATATTCCCGAGGTGACAGACGAGTTACTGCGGACCCGGTTGAAGCGGATGCCGAGAAAGAAAAGAGTACTTTAAAAATGGCGATGCCAGCAGGATGGCTGCGGAGCTCTGCATGTGCAGAGTTCATGTAAGAACTTAAATTTACTAGTCCCGGGACTTGTTTTGTTGACCCATTTGTATTCTGAATACCGAATAGAAAATGCTGAATTTTTAATGGCGATGCCAGCAGGATTCGAACCTGCGACCTGCTGCTTAGAAGGCAGCTGCTCTATCCAGCTGAGCTATGGCATCGTAT
>JANMVK010000607.1:0-4807 GCA_031392725.1 Pseudobdellovibrionaceae bacterium | reverse complement strand
TCACCATGGATTTACGTTCGCTGCCCATAATGACTTTGTCTTTAGCTTTTTCAAAGTCTTCCATCTCAATCCGCACTTTGTTGTCGCGGGCGGCCTGGAGCGCGCCTTCATTGACCAAGTTCTCCAAATCCGCGCCGGTGAAGCCCGGAGTGCCACGCGCGATTTTTTCTAAATCCACGTCCACCGCCAAAGGGGTTTTGCGGGTGTGCACTTTCAATATCTCTTCGCGGCCTTTAAGATCCGGTTTGTTCACCACCACGCGGCGGTCAAACCGGCCGGGGCGCAACAACGCGGGATCGAGAACGTCGGGACGGTTGGTGGCGGCGATCAAGATCACGCCGTCGTTGGATTCAAAACCATCCATCTCAACCAATAACTGATTCAACGTCTGTTCGCGCTCATCATGTCCGCCGCCCATGCCGGCTCCACGATGTCTTCCCACGGCGTCGATCTCATCGATAAAGATCAAGCAAGGAGCGTTTTTCTTACCCTGTTCAAATAAATCGCGCACGCGCGAAGCGCCCACACCGACAAACATCTCGACGAAGTCAGAACCGGAAATCGTGAAGAATGGAACATTGGCTTCACCCGCCACAGCCCGCGCTAATAAAGTTTTGCCGGTGCCGGGATGACCGACCAGCAGCACACCCTTAGGTATGCGTCCGCCGAGTTTGGTGAATTTTTTAGGATCTTTCAGGAACTCAACGATCTCGCGCAAATCCTGCTTGGCTTCTTCCACGCCGGCGACATCTTTAAACGTCACTTTGTTTTTATTTTCCGTAAGCAAACGCGCGCGGCTTTTGCCGAACGCCATGGCTTTGCCGCCGCCGACTTGGATCTGGCGCATAAAGAACATAAACATCGCGATGATTATGATCAACGGCAGCCAGTTGAGTAAAACGCTGGCCATAAACGAATTGTCGGAACTCACGTAATTGGGCGTGATGCCCTTGTCGCGCAACAGTTGAAAACCGACATCGTCGGTGTTGCCACGAAACTTAAAGTGTTTACCGCCGTAAATTTTAATGCCCGCCTCATTCAGCTGGCCCTCAATTTCTTTAGTGGTGGTGTCGAACACGATCGAGTCTTTCATGATGTGATCGTTTTCAACCGCTTGCAGAAATTTTGAGTAAGTGAATTCGCGCACGATCTGATTGGCTTGGCGCTCGTACATCTGGAAAAACAAAACCGCGAGCACAATCAACAATGCCCATAGGGTCATCGTTTTCGAGGGGGATTTCATCACAAAGGTCCTTTCAGGTCGGGCTTACGCCCAGTATGCTTTTACATTATCACTTGTGTGCAGGTTACTCAAACTCGACTCGCCCATAGAAAGTCGGCCGTGGCTTGAAATGAGAAGCCGAGCATCTCGAATCGCACAGGTTGCCGTCGAGTGCTGAGGCGCTTCAACAATTCCTGCACATGAGTCTGTGAGTAGCCTTTCATCCCGATGGTGCGCAGATACCGGGCAACGACATCCTCGAGCAGTACAGGTGTAAATTCCTCAAGCGCCGCGCGTCGCAGCCCGACAAATGGCCCAATTGTCTCGGTAAATTGATTCTGCGCCAGAGTGGTGAGTGAACGCGAGAGACTCTTGGCCGCGCCGGGAGAGCGCCGTTCCAATTGGGGAATCCAGTCTTGACGGAGCCAATTGCGCAGCGACGTTGTCAATTCGTTAGATGGATCGTCCATCCATTTCACCTGCTGGAAAGTTGCATACTCCACGATTTGCGCCCGGGATAAATGCAGCAACGGCCGCAGGATTCTCCCCCGCTTGACCGCCATGGCCTTTAAGCCCTGCCGCCCAGATCCACGAATCAAACGCAGCAAGCGCGTTTCCAGCAAATCATCACGATGGTGCGCGAACGCCACTCGCGAAAACGCGCCGGCTTTCAACCACCCACGTAAATGACTTCTGCGGAATTCACGTAAATCTTGCTCGGAAACACCTGCCTCCCTAGAGGGCAAATTGGTGAAAAACTCCAAATTGCGCCTGGTGGCCCACTCCGAAACCAGGGCCTGTGCCTGGTCGCGATAGGTATTTTGCCGCTCCGCACGTCCGCGCCCATGGTGAACATGGGCCAGCGCCAGCTCGACTCCCAAATAGCGCCGCCAGCGGAATAAAATCTCCGCCATAACCATGGAGTCGGCCCCGCCTGAAACGGCGAGGAGCCAACGCTCGGGCTGATTATTGCCGCGGCCGAGAGCGCGGAGGACCAAGTGTTCCACTGTGAGACGAGATGCCATCCGTATGGATTTAGTACGCTTTTTAGACCGGGTAATTTGGCAGTGCATTAGGACCTGTCTAAATCACCTACAGTTCCGGTCTCATTAAAGCCCTATTATCTAACCTAAACTATTGAAATATCTGCCGAGTTCATAAAATAGGACTGGCCCTTCTTTTGCTATAGATAAGGGTGTCTGGAGGACACGATGACGCGAGAGACGGTTAAATTCAGCGTAACAGGAGCACTGGTGGCGTTTTGCCTCAGCTCGACTGTGCCTGCTTTTGCCCAATCCGCGACTGAAGTGAAGTCCGACAGTCTCAAATACCTTCAGGATTTACGCACTCAAAACGTGCGCCGCCTGCAGGAAATCGATCAATCGTTAAGCCGCAAAATTGAAGAAGCCACTCCGGCTCAGATCGATGCGGAAGTTTCCACTCTTAAAACCGCCAAAAAAGAACATGTGATGCGCCAGGAATTTTTGGACCGTTTGATTTTCCAGATCGACACCAAATTTATCGGCGGCGACTTGAAACAGTTTTTACAAGCTTCGCTGATCAATATGGCGAAAATCGACGCCTCGAATTCGGTCGGCGAAAACGGCATCTGGAAATTCATGCGCTACGCTTCCGATGCCCTCCGCAGTTTGCCGGAGCAAAAGGAAAACATTCTCTCGTTCCTGACCGGTTACATGAACCGCTCAGTCAGCAATCCCGTTAAGCCTGAAGACTACATCTCGTCACGCAATTACACCAATGGCGCCACTTCGGAGGCCGGTTCCCCGGTCAGCCGCGAAGACGTGGGTTCCATCGCCGACCGCCGCTTGCAGGAGATCAATCTCCAGGCCAAGCCTGTAGCCGCTCCCACTTCCACTAACGAATAATCAATCTTTAATTTTTATGCTGGTTTTTAAGGAGACGCCATGATCGCCGGTGTTTTTCTTAACAACCTCAATCTCGGCTTGAATCTTAAACTTGTGCTCTTCCACGAAGCGCGAGGCTTCCTTTACGAAATCAATTTTAGATAAGAGCTTGATGGTCTCGTTGCCGACCTTGTTGAGAAATTCCTCTTTGGAGCGGTTGGCGCCCTGGAGAATTCCGGTGAGCACTTCCTTGGGCAGGTTCATGCCGCTTAAAGCGCTGCGCACCGACTCCTCGGTCATAAACGCCGCGCCCAGGCCCACGCTCATCACTTTGCGCAGCATCTCGCCCCACTTGGGGATATCGTCGTCATCGGCTTGCGCGCGTTTGTCTTTATCCATATTTCGCCTGAATTCTGTTGTGATAAGCCTTCATCATATTGGGCAAATTGGTGTTCACGAGGGCTTTGGCCACCGGCCCGGGTACAAAAATCTTGAAAGTGGCATCGACCGAATATTTGGCTTGGGTTTTTCCGCCGAGGTCGGCGATTTCCCAGGAGCCCAAAAGCGTTTTAAAAATATCGCCCGACTCAAAAGTCCACGTCACCTTTTTGCCTGGATCTTCGGTGATCCATAAACGGTAAGCGAAAGTCTTGATCATCGACACTTGATATTCCACGAGCTTTTTATTGCCCTTGGTGTCGATCACCTTGCACTTTTTCACTTCGCTTAAAAATTCGGGATACTTTTCGTAATCCGCAGCTATAGAAAAAAATTGATCTGGAGTACACGGAAAAACTTCGGTGGTGGATGCTGCTGCCATATGGAGCTTATATTAGGCCGGGTAGGCTCGATGCTCAAGCACTACTTGATATTGGGCGGCCCACCGGGTGGGCCTTGTGGCGTAAGCACACACTGGGTAAGTGAAATCTTGATGCGGTCCATTTCATTGGCGAGCAACGCTGAATTTTCCCACGCGAGATCGGCGACTTGGGTGATTTTTCCGGTGCCGTCTTGCAAAGGCGCGAACACGCCCACGGGCAAAATCTGCTGCGTGCCTTCCAGTGGAGAAAGCAGGTCATACCAAATCGACATTTTGCCGGTCACTTCATTGAGAAAATTGGCCACCGAGATGTCATGCTGGCGCGCCATTTTATTGTAATCCTCGAGACGTTTTAGAATCTGATCACAGGGGATATTGGGCTCGGTGGTATCGACCGGCAGCGCCTTTTCCGAGGTCGCTTCGATCTCCGGCAGAGTGACGGCTCCAGCATTTATTACCAAGGCAAGTACGAGCGAGATCATAAAACCCCCATAATTCCGATAAGTTATAGAACCATAGGCGGTCGCTTTTGGCTTGTCAAAAAAAATTTGTCGTGACCAAGGGGTTCAACGCCATTAATCACCGCCCATGCTTCTCATTGGACTCTTTTTATACGCCACCGGCGCCTGGGGCCGCTCTTTAGCGGACACCTACTATCTGACGCCGGTCATCCCGTCCGGCAAGTATCACGGGCAGAAAATCAACACCACCGCCAAGCGCGCGGTGTCCATTCTCAATGGAACTGCCATGCAAAAACGCTTGGGCGTGGACGATCGTTACTGGCTGCTCGCCAATGTCTTTCACAACAAGAAGTTCTACATCGCCACGGTCCCCAAGTCGGCCATTAACCAGGTTTTATTTTTGAGTGAGCCGTTTGCCGGCGTGTTCGCGCATTCCATG
>JANMVK010000582.1:0-5545 GCA_031392725.1 Pseudobdellovibrionaceae bacterium | reverse complement strand
TGGCAGCGCGCCGCGCATCGGTAAAATTCGGCTGAATTCGACATATATATCAGATTGCGTTACCAATGTGCCCGCTATTTACGCAAAATCTAGGCGGCTTTGCTCGGTTTGCTGAATTTCGCCTTGGGGAACGGAATGCCGTTGTCCTCAATTTCGACCATAAACGTAGGCACGATACCCGTTGGTTCAATCTCACCTTTGAGGCGGCCATCGGGCTGTTTGATCAGGCGCGGGATTTCATAAATCGGCACCACATTGTAGGAACCATCCGGCTCAAAACCGAGCACTTCGGAAATGCTGGCGAGACGGCGTGAGCCATCGGGATAGCGGGAAATTTGCACGACGATGTCGATCGCGGCTTGAATTTGATGGCGCAGAGCTTTCTCACTGAGCTGCGCATCGCCGCCTGAGGCCAGCGCTTCGAGACGCACCAGTGAATCCTCGGCCGAGTTGGCGTGAATGGTGCCCATGCAACCTTTGTGACCGGTGTTCATCGCCTGAATCAGCTCGAGACCTTCAGCGCCGCGCACCTCACCGACGATGATGCGGTCGGGACGGAGGCGCAAACTGCTTTTGAGCAGGTCTCTTATGGAAACCTCGCCGATGCCTTGTTCGTCGGCCATTTGCGTTTCAAAAAACACCACGTGTTCGTAATCGACTTTTAACTCGGATGAATCTTCGATCACGATTAGGCGCTGACCTTTCGGAATGCGGTTACTGAGGACAGACAGCAAAGTGGTTTTACCGGAGCCGGTGCCGCCGCTGACCAAAACGTTTTTGCCGAGCTTGATGCAGATGTCGAGAAATTGCGCGGAGTCGGCGGTCATGGCACCGAAGGCGATATAGTCTTTAAAAGTAAATTGCACGGTGGCGAACTTGCGGATGGCGAGTGTGGTGCCTTTGCGCGAGCAAGGCGGAATCACGGCGGCAACACGAAAGCCGTTAGGCAAGCGGGCGTCGAGGCGCGGTTGCTCATCATTGATCCGGCGGCCGACGCTTTGGGCGATGTTGTTAACGGCGGATCTGAGCGCGTCTTCATCTTTGAATTTGGCGTCGGTCTTTTGAATTTTACCTTTGATCTCCACCCAGATTTCGTCGTGGCGGTTGATCATGACCTCGGTGACTTTGTCGTCTTCGAGCAGCGGCCAAATCGGCGCGAGAAAAGTTTTAATGGAATTAACAAAGACTGTGACTTTATCCGGAACTCCAGTGGGCGCTGCCATGGATTACTCCGACGCCGGAGCGCGGTTCTCAGCCTTGCCATCAGTCGGAAACACCACCAGCTTGCCTTGGGCGGAGGTTTCGGGACTGTTGAATTTGAACACGCCTTCTTTTTGCGGACGAATCACAAAACTTTTGATTTTGCCGAAGAACGTGGCGTGGTGTTCAGAGAAGGAATCGAGAACGAAACTCACATTTTTCTCTTTTTCATTCACGTTCACCACGTGAATTTGGTAGTTCATGCCTTTTTTTACGCGGATGGTGGAGGGCACAAAGCCTTTGTCGGTATTCAGCACGACGATTTCTTGCGCGATGTCGCTGGGCTGGAACAGGGATTCGAAAAATCCCGGAGGTTGTTGCTGATTGGGCGACGCATCCACAGGAAGTTCGCTGCTCGCCGGCTCCCGTAAATCCTGGGTGCGGGTTTGTTGTGTGCGGCGGGAGAAATCCACTTTCCATTCGGCGCTGGCGGTGTCTCCAGAAAAGATTCCTGCAAAAAACAGTGCGACGGTTGCGACTACAATAGCGCGCGCCAGAGGCGCACGCGGCGTGAGGCTAGTGCAGAGTTTCGCGCGAGTGATAATCGGCGTATTCACGTGCAACCTCCATGGCTAAATAGCTTAGGGTCTTCTGGTCAAATTTCTTCAGATTGGCCATCAGTTCTTCCATGTCTTCCTGGCAACTGTTGGCGATGTTCACTACTTGGAAAAATTCGTCGACGTGAGATTCCATTTGATCAAGTGCTTTACCCCAATCCATTTCCAGAACGGGATCGATGATGCCCATGTGGTAGAGCGCATCGAATATGGCTTGTAGATTCCCTTGAAGATACATGCCTTTGACCTGACCTTTCTCTCTCTAAACTTATCGGCTTAGAGTGAGATCGGCTGAGGTCTAGTTCTCGGCCCATGTATCTTTATAATCCGGCACCACGATCGCCAGGGGCTTCTGCTCAGTGCGCGCCACGGCTCTGAGCCGCCGGCGCGGCAACCCGACTATGGTCCGGCTCCTTTCCGATAGTGATTCATCACGTTTTTGCCGAAGATTTTTTCGGCTTCCAGCAGATTGTGCTGCCGGCATCGGACCCGGAGATTATCGGGGTCATCCGTCCCACCCAACGCTTTGGGTTTGATGTGATCAATTTGCACCTGATACCGGCTGCCGCAGATTTTTCCCGTTCGCGGATCTTTAAAGGTACAGGCGCCCCCAGCTTTTTGAACCGTCTCGCGCCGATCGGCAGCTCGAGAGCTTTTGACGCAAGTCGCTTCCGAATCGGAAGCGGTCCGCGTCACAGGCTGCGACTGCGACTGCGACTGCGACTGCGACTGCGACTGCGACGATTTTTTGCGTAACGGATCTTTATGATCAAGCAGAAACTTGAGGGCATACGCAAAGATTTCCGAGTCGGAGCCACTGGGAAATTTGTGCGAAAGAAGTTCCTTGGCCCTCACTAAATCCGCAGCCACTTCATTCGGCAGATTCATTGAATGGCGCGTAGCCGAATCATTGATCACTACCCGTCGGTCCTGGCTCACCGCCGACGCGGCCTCGGGATATAGCGAAAACAGAGTTTGCTCGACCTCTTGATAAGTCTGCCCTTCAATTTTACCCAGGACCGCAGCCCTCTCCTTTAGTGAAATCGGACGACCATCAATTTTATGTTGGGCCTTCATAATGGATTGGACTTTGCTGACCGTGGACAGATTCACCGCGCCTGACTCCAGTTTTGTTGCGACTTCAGGCACCGCTCGCAACATTTTGGCAGCCTCAATGCGCCGATATGCCGCTGCATTTGAATAGCCAAAACCCTTGGTCAACCATTCAAACATGCTCGGAAAGCCCATGTCTAAATAAGCGCGCTTCTCCAGCGCAACATTTATCAATCCTAAAACTTCATTAGTAATCCGTCGCTCCTGCCGAATCGCCACGCCTAATTTTTCTCCAATTTCACGACTATTCATCGCGCACCTCCGGGAATGTATTTAACAAATTCACCTCAAGAAATCATCTTACATAAACTTATTTTGTTTTTACGACGCATTCGGAATCCGGATAAAATTTGGTGCGGGAAAAAATTCGAAGTCCGCGTCTTCGAAGGGCTCATCTACTTGGCGCAAAGATTATCCATCCATGGGAGTGCCAATTCGTCGCCGTCCACGGCGCCGAATGAAAAAATAAAAATCCGATTTGATTTTTTCTGAGATAAATCCGAATTGATTTTCTTTCGGCGGGCCGGATGCCCGCGAAATGCCACTCTCATGGACGGAAGATTTTTTGCGGACATCCAGATGAGGCCATCGCAGACGCATGCGGCTTCAGTTACTCAGATTCAAAGGTCCGCGTGGCGTATTGGGAACCAGAAGCCCCGCTGCTGACTGAAATGACGCAACTCGCTTCCGAAGCGATCCGCGTCACAATATTTTTTCTAGAATATACCGGTCAGAGTGACGAGAGAAACCAGCACTCAACTCAGACCTAAAGAATATTAGCAGCCAGCTCAGCGAGCTCGGAGCGTTCACCTTTGGTGAGCGATACGTGGGCGGAAATCTTCTGCCCTTTGAATCGCTCCACCGAATACGTCAATCCGCTGTTAGAAGCATCGATGTACGGATTGTCGATCTGAAAACAATCGCCCGTCAAAACCACTTTTGTCCCTTGGCCCGCGCGAGTGACGATGGTCTTAATCTCGTGAGGCGTGAGATTCTGCGATTCATCCACGATCAGATACTGATTGGGAATGCTGCGGCCGCGGATGTAGGTCAGCGGTTCGATATTCAGCATGCCTTGATTGATCAGTTCTTGCGCGCGGCCGGCGGCTTTTTTGTCGGCGCCCAATAAAAATTCCACGTTATCGAAAATCGGCTGCATCCACGGATTCAGCTTCTGCTCCACGACTCCGGGCAAATAGCCGATGTCGCGGCCCATGGGGAAAATCGGACGCGAGACCAGCAAGCGCTGGAAGCGGCCTTCATCCAAAGTTTTGTGCAGACCCGCGGCCAAAGCGAGCAAAGTCTTACCCGTTCCGGCTTTGCCGACCAACGACACAAACAGCATTTCATCATTTAACAAAGCATCAAACGCGAAGGACTGCTCCATATTGCGCGGATGAATCCCCCACACGCTCTCCGTGGGCGAAATCAGCGGCACGATCTTGGCCAATTTCTCGTCGTAACGGCCAATGGCCGAATGGCTGGGATTGGATTTGTCTTTCATGATCATGTACTGATTGGCGAAAAATTTAATGTCCGCGTTCATTTCCAGGCCGCGGTTCTTATAGAAGGAATCAATTTGCGCGGGATCCAGTTCAATTTCGCGGAAGCCTTTGTACATATCCTCGAGATGCGTATTCTCGGGATCGTAATCCTTGGCATCGATGCCGAACACGTCGGCTTTAATGCGCAAGTTGATATCCTTGGTCACCAGTTCCACTTCAGCTTTGGGATTTTGCATCTTCAATGCAAAGGCCGTGGCTAAAATCCGGTGATCGGGAATACTTAAATTCATGGCCGGAGGCAAACCGGTAAAATTAAAATCCGAAATTACGAAGACAAACGACTTGGCCGATTCCAGAGCCACGCCCTGGGCGAGCGAGCCCTGCTCCCGCAAAACGTCGACAAAACGCGAGAAGTGCCGCGCGTTCCGCCCGTTCTCACCGAGATCGCGCTTAAAGCGGTCGATCTCTTCAATCACGGAAAACGGGATGTAGATATCGGCGTTGTGGAATTTGTTAATGGCGAGAGCGTCGAACAAGATCACATTTGTGTCGACCACGATTTTGCGGTCTGTACGGCCTGGTAATGTCATAGAGGCTTATGCCCTCCCGGAGGAACTCCAACTCGTATTGCACGAAAATGTCGGCGGCTTGTCTATACTCAACGCGATAGGTTGGAAACCTGAATATCGCCTTGATCGGTTTGCAGAGAGGCACTGACGGTTTCAATGAACTTCACGAAGTGGTGAAGAGCTTCGTCATTGATGGTGCCTTTCACGAAATGCACCCCGTGGCGAAAAACCCCGTCCTCAGGTCGTCCCCGGAGGTTCTGAACCTTCACAACGAAGGGAAAATACGTTTCATGATTGAGATACACCCGCATGGCGACTTCCTCACCCACAGCGAAGTGGCCGGCTTCCACATCCACGTCGATAGCGGCGCCATCCACTGAAATGTCGGCCAAAATGACTTTCAAAAGTCCTTTGCGGGGCACGAGTACGAAAGCGGAAATAAACTCACTGAGCAGTGTGCGGCGAACTTTGCGGCGCTCCTGATTGATAATTTCATTGCGCTTCTCGGTCATATCGAGAACCGGCGCCTCGGCTTGAGCGG
>JANMVK010000448.1:0-6760 GCA_031392725.1 Pseudobdellovibrionaceae bacterium | reverse complement strand
TGGCCTTGTTCTTACCCAAGCGGCGAGTGATATCAATTACGTTCTTCATTCATCTCTCCTCGTACATAAGATCTATCGGCGGAAAAACGTCTCAGCTTTAGGCGCTGGCCTTGACCTTGGGCTTATTTTTACCGTTTCATTTTGAGACAGTCGGGATCGCGCACACTCGAGCAGGTCTTAGGCAGAGGAGCGGGCCAGGCGGGCCCTCCAAGGCATATAAAAGGTCCCACGGTTTGCACCATCATCACCCATGGGTTTAGCCTTCATAGTTCTATTGAGTTTGAGCGGAGAGGTCCATGCTCAGCGAATCGAGTCGTTGCTTAACATTCCCGGCGACAGCTGGCGGGAGACTCGGCCGCTTACGGAGCGCCTGGTCCGGCATAGTGGAAGAGTCAAAACCATAACCATTCACTACACCGGCATGCCGCAAAATCCTCAGAATGACCTTAGGAAAAAACTCAGAGGCCTGACCAACTATTCAATTGCCAATCCCAAGGGTCCGCAATGGGGCGATATGCCTTATCACTACTACATCGATATGGACGGCAAGGCCGGCAAGGGCCGCGATGAAGCTTACCGGCCCGACACCAACACCGGCTACAACACCGACGGACATATTACGATCGTGGTTGAAGGCGATAACAACGATCCGCTGCACGACGTGCAGAGAGTTAAACTGATGGCGATGATAAAATCCTTGGAGCAGAAACATGGCCTGCGGCCCCAAGATGTCGGCATTCACAAACATTATCATCCGCCGGGCAAAACCAGCTGTCCGGGTGACCATATCACTCAATTAATTAATGACTACCGGCGCGCGCCCCCGGTTCCCCTGCTCACCACCGGCACACCGAGGCCCGCTCCGCTCATCCCCTCCGTCAGACCGAATACACAACAGCCCAGCGGAAGCAGCAGCGGATTTCTCACTCTAGATGACTTGGCGACCAAGTAAGACCTTGTTATAACTTGCGGGTGGATAAATCCTTTCAAGGCCTTGTTCTCAGTTTAACCTTGCATGCTTTTTTGGTGTGGCTGCTGCTCACCTTCCACGCGCCCGTCATCCGCCCGTCGGAACGGCCCACTGAAATCACGATTATTGAAAAAGACAGCAACAAGAGAGCCAAACACTTCGTCACCGAAACCGAAAAAAAGCAGGAAGTGATCGAAAAACTCAAAGACACGGCCGACACCCTGTCCGCGCTCACCAAACGCGTGAAGAAACAAATGGTGGCGCGCGAAAACGGCCCCACTCACAATTCCAAATTACAATTGAAGCCGGCGCCGGTTGATGAGTACCGGGTGGCAGGCCGGCAAAAGCCGCGGGAACAAGGCGAGGAATCGGGACTGGCCGCGCCGAGCGGCGCGCTCCGCAACGTCGCCATCGGCGGCTCCAGCATTTCGGAATACATTCCCGGAGTCGAAGAGGGCGCGTTCACCGCGCTGAACACCGATCAACTGACTTATTACACGTTTTTCGCGCGCATCAATGAACAAGTGCGCAACCGCTGGGTGTCCATGATCCGCAACTATATCGGCTCGCTGTCTCGCGAGCAATTGGAACATCTGTCGCGCGCCGACCGCCAAACCATTGTGGAAATCGTGCTGAGTAAAACCGGTGAATACATCCGCTCGTTCTTGCACTCCGGCTCGACGGTGAGAGCCCTCGACCTGGCCGCCAGCGAGTCGTTCCGCGCCGCCGCGCCATTTTTGAATCCGCCCCAAGGCCTGGTCGAGGCCGATGGCTACATACATTTACGTTACGTGTTTATGATCCGTTTTAGACCCACCTTTGGACCTGGCTCCAACTGAATCTGGCCCCATCCGGCGGGGGTATTTTTGCTAAAATCAGAGAGATGCGTTGGTTATTTTTATGGATGATTTTACTAGCCGTTCCCGCTGCCCATGCCGGTTTCATTGAAATCGGCGCCAGCGCGAATTACCGTTCGAGCGGCTATGACAAATACAATTATATTCAGAGTCTGACTAAGACGGCCTCGATCTCTTATTATTTTTGGGAACTGTGCGCGTGGGAGTTGAACTACACCACGGGTTACTCCAAGCAAGCCACCAAAGCCGCAGGTGTGCTCTCGCCTAAAACCACGGTTGAAGACAATATTGAAATGATCTCCATGGATTTGGTGCTGTCCTTCGCCGGCCGCCAAGATCCGCTCCGTCCTTACATCAAAGTCGGCGGCGGCCACCTTTACAAAGAGCGCTTCCGCCAAATCGAGGGATTCGATAAAGAAAAAATCTCCACACAGCGAGGCCTGGTCCCCAGCGGGGGCATCGGCGTCTCAGTAAACTTCACCAAAGAGTTCAGCATCAAGTTCGGCGTGGACGCATGGACCTCACCTCTCAATGAAGATCCTGTGATTGTCGACTACGCCGGCCGGGCGGGGATATCTTGGATGTTCTAAGAGCGGCGTTTTTCGGTTTCCTGACATTCTCCTGCCTCGGCTGCCAAATCGGCTACTACATGCACAGCGCTTATTACCAAACCAAATTAGTTCAGTCGCGTAAACCCATCGAGCGTGCGTTGCGTTCGGACAGTTTGAATGAGGCGCAAAAAACTAAACTGCGCCTGGTGCAAGAGACCAAGAAATTCGCCGAGTCGACGCTGGGCTTGAAAAAATCCTCCAACTACACCTCATTCGTGCAACTCGATGAGCCGTACGTCACGTATGTGGTGCAAGCCGCCTACCCGAATGAGCTCAAACCTTACTTATGGAAATTCCCGTTTGTCGGCGAAGTGCCCTATAAAGGTTATTTCCGCAAGAGTCTGGCGGAGGCGGAAGCTAAGCAATTGGCCGCCGATCACTACGACATCTACACCCGGGGTGTATCGGCCTACTCCACGCTGGGCTGGTTTCAAGATTCGGTGTTGTCCTCGATGTTGCGCTATGAAGATTACGATTTAGTTGAATTGATTATCCACGAAACTGTCCACACCACTCTATTTATTAAAAGCGCGGCGGAGTTCAACGAACGCATGGCCACCTTCCTCGGGCATCAAGGTATGCTGCTGTATTATAAGAGTTTGGGAGAAGCCGGCGCCCCGCAGATCAAAAAGGCCGATGAAGACGGCCATGATCAGAAGCTATTCTCAAAGTTTCTCACGCGGGAAGTGGAAGATTTAAAGAAATGGTATGAGACCAATAAGGCCGCGCTGACGCCGGAAAAAAAGGCGGAGCGGCTTAAGGAGATTCAGAAACGCTTCACGGCTGAAGTGCGCCCGATGTTGAAGACCAAAAGTTATGAAGAGTTTGAGAAAAAGGAATTGAACAACGCCATTCTGCTCGCTTACCGCACTTATGAATATAGCCTTGAGGACTTTGATAAGCTGCACGCGCACTTGGGCGGTGATTTTGGCAAAACGCTGGAATGGTTGAAGAGTTTAGAGAAAGAAAAAAAGCCGGATCAAAAACTCAAAGAGTTCACAGCTAATCTAAAATGAAAAATGAGATCGTGACGCAAGTCGCTTCCGCGGCGGAAGCGAGTGGCGTCATGTTTTTCTTGCCGCAATATTGCCGATGGCAAAATAATGCGAACCGCTTCCGATCGCGGAAAAAATAACGCGGATCGCTTCCGAATCGGAAGCGACTTGCGTCACGGACTGGCTGAATTGTCCAGCGGGCGCCGCGACGGCTGTTTAGTCTTCGGCGCCAATGGTTTCACCACCGGTTTTTCCACCGGGCGCTCCGCCACAGGCGTCTCTTCAATCGCCAACATGATATTGTTCCGCATCCGCTCCAGCCGCGCCTCAATGGGCCAGCCTTCAATCGGATCCGATTCCTTAAGCCATTGCTTGAGCAAACGGAAACTCTCGAACGATTCGCGGTCTTCGCCGGAATGCTCGAGCAGCATCACCAAATCGTTATCCAACATGGGATCGAGTTCGTCTTCGAGAAAATCGATCCACCACCAATCATCTGACAAACTGAGTTCGTCCATTAGCCGTCAACCTCCACTGAATTTGTCGCCAATTCCATTAACGAAAACCGGGGCTGCTCGGTCCAAGTCTTGAGCATCAGATTGCCCTCTAACCTCTCTTTAAGTTTCAACAGCGCGTGTCTATAGTTCGCCTTGGCCGTGTCGTAGGGACACTGCATGATCTCGGCGATCTCCTTAAAACTTAAATCTTCAAAAATTCTTAGAGACAGCGCCGTCTTCTGGCGGTCCGGAAGTTTATCCACTTCTTTTTGAATCACATTGCGGACATCCACCGCGATCAGATTCGACTCGCTCTCACCTTCCACCGCAATGTCTAAGTGATCCGTACCAATCGTCTCACGATTAGTTTTGCGGAAGCGGTTGCGCGTGGTGTTCAGCGCGATCTGGTATAGCCAGGAGCGGAACGACGAGCGTCCCTCAAATAGATGCAGCCGGCGAAACGCTTTGATAAACGAATCTTGTACTATATCTTCCGCCGCATCTAGATCTCTGGTCATACGCACCACAACCTTCATCAAAAATTTTTCGTGACGTTGCACGAGTTCTTCAAAGGCGGCTTTGATTCCGCTCTTTACATCCTGTATGAGCTCAAGGTCCGTCTTCATGGACGCTTTTCTCCCCCGTTAGACCAAGCCTAAGGCCCAGTCGGTTAATCTTTTTTTTGAAGATGGGAAAAACGTGTAATCCCTAGATGTGTCGACAGGTTGCAATCCATTGCAGGGGCGCTTTTCCCGCCTCCACCCTCTGCCCTTCACTAGAGCAAGGGCGGGGCCAACGGCCAATTTGGCCGGCTGCAATTTAGACGACTTGAGTCAGGGAACAGGGCCGAAAGGTAACCGCTTATTTTTTAAGCAGTGTCAGGGTTTCACTGGACCAGTATTGAGTGTGAGGCGGGAAATTACCGTTTGAGAGAGGTAAGTGTTTTGCCGAATTCAGTGACTTGGTTCTCCACACGATCTTGGCGATGAAACAAACTTGATAAGCCATCCAATACGATATTGTTCTTGGCATTTTGTTCTTCCACTAAAATGGCAAGACGGTGAATCTCAGATGTCATTTTATCGAAACGTGCATCCATTTTATGTTCCAATGATTCAAGATTAGAATTAGTGGCGCGGATATCCGATTTGAGTTCGTCTCGGACCAAATAAAGCATTTTTTGGGTGACGGGCACATCCTCGGCCCGGGATGGAATTTCATTTTGAGTTACGGTCTTTTTTCTCATGAGGGGAAAATATAGCAATTGGTATACCGGCCTGCAAATGTCGCCAGCCGCATTATCGCAATTTCTAATTCCGGATTATGCACTGCTTTATACGATTGCCGGACGCATTTGACGCGAA
Source organism: Pseudobdellovibrionaceae bacterium (assembly GCA_031392725.1). Lineage (GTDB taxonomy): Bacteria > Bdellovibrionota > Bdellovibrionia > Bdellovibrionales > UBA1609 > JALHOQ01. Next base: position 1,466 of record JANMVK010000448.1, on the reverse strand, counting down.
CCGCTTCCGATTCGGAAGCGAATTGCGTCATAAAAGGCATCAGCCAAACAAACTCAACTGATCGGTTTCCTTCTCAGGTTCATCCCCGCCCATTCGCACACCGAGGCCGATCAGGCGAACCGGATCTCCCCGCCTCTGCCAAGCGCGGGTAAACAAGCGTTCAAAATCCTCAAGCGAGGGCCACCGCCGCGCCGACATCTCATGCGTCGTCGCCTTAAAATCATAAAACCGAATCTTCACCACAAATCCACGGATAAACGCCTCATCACCCGACTTGCGCATCCGCCGCTCCCAATCCTGATACATATCCGGGAGCTTTTTCAGACACTCTTCAAGTGTGGCGATATCTTGATTGTAAGTTTCCTCAACCGTAAGCGATTTGCGAACACCATCATTCTCAACCTGCCGGTTATCAATCCCTCTCGACAACGCCGCCAGCGACGGCCCACGTGAACCAAACCACTGGCACAACTGCGCTACAGTTTGTTTTTGAATATCGCCACAGGTGCGCAATCCCAAATCATGCATGCGTTTGGCGGTGACTTTACCCACGCCCCAGATTTTCTCAACCGGCAGACCCACAACAAAGGCGTCGACTTGATCCGGCCGCACCACAAACTGCCCATTGGGCTTTTTCCAATCACTGGCGATTTTAGCTAAAAATTTATTGGGAGCGATCCCCGCCGAAGCCGTAAGATTCAATTCCTTCTCAATCGCCCCGCGGATCTCGCGCGCGATCGCGGTCGCGCTGCTCGCACCTGATACATCCAGGTAAGCTTCATCCAAAGACAGCGGCTCTATTTTATCGGTGAAACGTTTAAAGATCTCCCGCACCGCCTGCGATTCTTTTTTATATAAAGGAAAATTCGGTGGAATCAAAATCAAATGGGGACATAAGCGCACCGCCTGCGACGACGGCATGGCCGCGTGCACTTTATATTTGCGGGCTTCATAGCTGGCGGTGCATAAAACGCTGCGGGTGTTGGGCGGGCCGCCAATGCCGAGAGCCTTGCCACGCAACTCGGGCCGGTGCTTCACTTCGACCGCGGCGTAAAAGCAGTCCATATCGACATGGATGATTTTTCTCACAAACAGAATTTATCGGGATGAAGTTACAGGGTCAATCGCCGGCTGCGGCGGTGTCTTGCTTGGCCGGGGCGGCGGCATTGTGGAAGGTGTCGAGCATGGGAGTGTTAGAAACGATCTCTTTCATTCCACCCAAACCACGGCACTGTTTAAACAACTCCACATTATTCTCGTGTGCGGTGAGTAACTGTCCCACGGGAGTCTCAACGGACTTGCCCGAGAGGCAAAGGGCCTTGGCGGTATGGGCGCATTTCTTAGCGCTGCTGGCGGCGCAGAGACAGCGCTGACCCTTGGGAGTTTTGCACCCCTCAACGGCGGCCGTGGCGGCTGGAGCCGACACCATTAACACTGAGATAATCACGCCCATAAGGGCTTTTACG
>JANMVK010000436.1:0-5410 GCA_031392725.1 Pseudobdellovibrionaceae bacterium | reverse complement strand
CTTACGCAGCGGCACGGGATAGAGCTCGCTCGTCGCGAACCACGCGGTCGGGCTAATGCTCAAAATATTCTTACGCACAAAAACCCGCTGCTTCTTAGTGTCGACCCGGTCGATCTCCCTGAGTGTCCAGCCCACGCCCCGTTGCACGTAAAAGTGGGGGTCTTTCAGCAGATTTTTAACCATGGCTATCGCTTGGCTCGCGGGAATGTGTTTTTTCCGCATGCGGGCGTAACAATAGATTCCGACAATGGATTGGCGCCGCAGCCAGGGGTTTTTAGACCGGTTCCATTTTTTATAGAGGGAAAACAGCTGCGGCCTTTGTTCAAGGATCTCCGCGAGCAGCGAAGACAAACCGTCACTGTGAGCCCAATTGTCGGTTTGATCCGCCATCGCGACCACATCCCGCCAATTAGCGAGGCGCAAAGCTTTGCGTTTGGGCTCGCCAATCCAGTGCATGGCCACGCTTTTTACATCAAAGACTTTCGACGTCGTCCAAATGCCCTGCCAGTAGCGCCACTGCTCATCCTCGGATAGGTGGGAAAAGGAAAATTTAGATTTCGAAGCTTCGCGGTGAAGTGGAACCTTAAGGCCCCAATACACCAGCCGACTCTGTTCGTCCTGTTTTCGCTGGCCCGGCATGCGCCCGCCGATGTAGCGCGCGAGAAAATCGGCATTTTTATTCGGGCCGCCGAGTTTTTTTTCGATTTCTCTAGCGTGTAATTTCATTTGATCTCCCAAATTAATGCGCTGTGGTTATTTACTCTTCCCGGGCAGAGTAAATTCACATTTGCGTCAGCTTTCATTCTTAAATACAAAAAGGTGTGCGTCGATTCGGTGAAGAACGGTGAATTCGTTGGGTACCATTTTCTTCAGCAACGCCGCATGAGCCTCATCAAATTTCTGAACCGCTTCAGCATCCAGACCGGCGCCAACCCCACGGCACGCACGAACCCGCCCACGCCAAGACTCATGAGTAAACGGCACTGGATAATCGTAATAAAACATCGCCTTCACATTAAAATCTTTCAGCGTCCAATCCGGCTGAGCGGGAATATTTCCATTCCAGTCATTGGCGGTCCATTGGGGATTGTGTTGTAAAACCAATTCCTCCATTTTGCGCGCCACCTCGTCGAGCCTAGGCATCCAGGAATAATGACTCGTCATGAGCACACCACCCGGCTTCAGCAAACGACGGACTTCCGCGATGGTTTTTGCTTTATCAAAATACAGCCAGCATTGGTTAGCGGTAATCACGTCAAAAGTATGATCATCAAATGGAGTTTTTTCGGCGGGCGAAACCTGAAATGAAACGCTCAATTTAGATTCTTCAGCCAATTTCTTCGCGGCGGCAATTTGTCCCTCAGAAATATCAATTCCGCAAACTTCACTACCTTGCTGCGCAAAGCGCCGGGCCAGCACCCCAGTTCCGGTGCCAAAATCCAAAATTCTTTGTTTAGGAAGGCCGACACCCAATACTTTAAGGCGCTCGTAAAAACTATCCGGTGGTCCGGGCCTATACACGGAATAATCCCCCGAGGTTTTACCCCAATCAATATCGCGGCCAGGATCTACGGGATTAATGCCATGCACTTTTCACCTCAACAACTAATCCTTAGCGGGCTGCCGGTCAGGCACATTGATATTGCGAAAACTCTTCGCCTCAGGATCAAACTGCATCAGGCCGCCCGACTCAATGTCAAAATAAATGCCGTGCACTTCCAACCGGCCCTGCTCGACCGCCTCGCGCACAAATGGAAAGGTTTTTAAATTTTCCAGGGAAACCGTGATCGATTCCAATTCGCAATGACGGCACAACGTGTCCTGATCGGCGCCCTGATGGCGTGCGATCACCTCTTGTTTCGCGCGGTCGGCGATTTGCATCCAGCGGCTGACGAAACTTCCCTGCTGGACGTCGCCTGACATCAACGCGCGGATGCCGCCGCACTGGCGATGACCGAGCACGATGATGGTTTCAACTTTTAAATTCAATACGGCAAATTCAATGGCCGCGCTCACACCATGCTGGCCGCTGCCTGAGGAATCAAATGGGGGAACCAGGTTGGCGACATTGCGGATCACAAACAGCTCACCGGGCGAGGCGGACGAAATCAATGCCGGATCCACGCGTGAATCGCTGCAGCCCACGATCAAAACTTTGGGTGTTTGTCCGGTGGCCGTCAGTCTTCCATAAAATGAGTTTTCGTCGCTGAAATACTTTTCCCGGAAACGGCGGAAGCCCGCGATCATCCTTAAAATTTCTTTGTTCGCCATGCCTGGGCTATAGCATTGCCGGGCCTATTTGACATCAAAATATGAGCTCTCGCTCCACTGCGAAGACTTGCCGCCGCCGAGGGCTTTAACGCGCCAATATACGCGGCCTCGCAGTTCCGCCTGTTCCAGAAGCGATCTAGGTTCACCGCTATTGGCGCGCTCAACGACATCGGCGAAAGCCGCGTCGTTAGAGACTTCTAGGACGTAGGACTCAGCCGCCGGCACCGGGCTCCACGAAAATTCAATGGAAATGCGGCCATTTTTGGAAGGGGCTTGGGCGCCCATTGCCGGCGATTGGACGCGCGGAGGATCAAAGGCAACTTCCTGCAGAACACTCACCGCGGCCAGATTTGAAAATGGACTAATGGTGGCGCCTTCCGCGTTAACCGCGGCCACTCTCATATAATAATATCCCGGATTGGCGGCGACCTCGAAACTGGGTTCAGCCTTGGCATCTTCTTTAGCGCCGGCCAAATCACGGCGGGCTCCGAACTGAACTAGGTAGCCGGCGGCCAGCGGCACCGGCCGCCAATCCACCAAAAAGTGCGCGGCGTCGGGATTCTCCGGCGTCACTGTGAATTTAAAATTGGTTTTAAGCACGGGAGGCGGAACTAATACAGTCACCTGACCTACAGCGCTGGCTCTACCGGTTGCGCCGGCCTGACTGGAGGCGCGCACCCGCCAGTAAACTTGCCCGGGCACTGTGGCTTTCCATTTGAAGACCGCCTTGCCTGAGTTTTCCTCAATAATTAAATCGTTAAAATCTTTGGTGCGCGAGATCTGCACCAAGTAATGATGAGCGTTCTTCACCGGCTTCCACGCCAGATCAATTAATTTTTCTACCGACGCGGGCGTGCGCTGACGGCCGGACACCACGAGAATTTGCGTCTGCTTGGAATTTTTAATTTGGGGAACGCCCAGTTCGACAACTCTCTCAGGCCTTTCGGTTTTTTCGGGCTGAGTGGCGGGACCGGCGATGGTCAAGCCGCGCGCGGAACTCCAAATCTCACGGAAACCGGGTCCGATTTCTAAACGGACTCGCCAGTGATATTGGCCGCCCCCTAATTTCACATTGTTCCAGCGGCATTCCGACACCACTTTACTGGTGATGATTTTTCTAAAGTCGGCATCCGCCGCCACCTGTACGTTGTACAACCGCGCTCCTGCGCGGCAAGCCCATTCAAAATCCGCGGTGCTGCCCGCGCCCGAGGCCGTTTCAATCACCTGGCCTGCGAGCGGTTTCACCAGGACGACCGGCTCAAGGCGCGCCAGAGTGAAATTGTGGGCTTTCAAGGCGCCTGAGCGTCCGTTGCCGGGAGGCGTGAGCCGCCAGTAATAAACTCCCTCGGGCATTATTTTTGACGGGATAAACGAATTGCCGTTGACCGGCTCATTGACAATGATTTTTTTGAAGTCGGGATCGAGTGCAATTTGCAAATCATATTCGCTGGCATTCAGCACTCGCGACCACGCCAATGTTGGATTTTGCGCCGGCTCCAGCCACAGCAATTGCCGGTCGGCCGGTTCGCGCAATTGCACGCGTCCACTTCGCTGGGGCGCAGCCGCCTCAACCGGCGTGCTCGTCGTGCGCGCCACCGGCGGCGCAGGCACCGGTTTGGGCTTGGTGCTGAAATAAACGCCGATGAGCATCGCCAGGGCCAACGTGATACCCGCGTACGTTTGCTTGGCCTTGCGGCGGCGTTTACTCGAACGGCTTTCGGGAATGGGCGTCGCGGCTTTAGGAATGCCGGGAGTATGAACCATTTTGCGAATGGAACTTTCCATGCGTTCGCTGCCCGAGGAGTATTCGATGTCAAACACCGGCACCACCGGGGGCGGCATTATGGCTTCGCCTTTGGGACGCTTGGATTCAGTCAGGTGCTTGAGCTGATCACGGAACGTGGCGAGCATGGACGGAGAAGGAGGGCCCTTGGATTCGCGGAAGCGCTGGATGTCATCAATGATCTCGTTGGAATTTCCGTAACGGTCTTCAGGCGTCGGCGCGCTCATGCTGCCGATGATGGCGCGCATGTCTTCAGGAATTTGTTTTAAATCGGTTTTGGAAAATTTAAATTCATTGCCCTCAAGGAACAGCACCAGCAATTTGCCGGTGAGACACTCGAAGAAGATCGCGCCCAAACTCCAAAAATCTGAGCGGTTGCTGGCGGGTTTAAAACTTCTCAGTTCGGGCGCCATGTAGGGCGGAGTGCCGACGGCCACCCCAGGATTGGTGTTGACGTGCCCATCAAAGGATTTGGCGATTCCGAAATCTAGAATTTTAATCTGCCCATCGGCGCGGATCAGGATGTTGCTCGGTTTTAAATCGCGGTGAATAATGTTGTGTTCATGTAAGCGCTTAATGCCGCTTAAAATTTGTTCAAACAGGAACAAGGCGATTTCAGTCGGCATGGAGTATTCATCCAGAAACTCCTTGAGCGAAACTCCGTCGACGAATTCCATGGCGATGTACTGGCTGGCGGAGCTGTTATCGATGGCGTGAATGGTGACGATGTTTGGGTGATTGACCTTGGCGAGGGTGCGGGCTTCCTGCATGAACCGGCGGATTAGATCCGCGTCATCGTGGTCGCCTTTGTTGTTTTGCGAAACGACTTTTAGAGCGACGCGCCGGTCAAGCTTGATTTCGTGCGCTTCATACACCTCCCCCATACCCCCACGGGCAATGAGACGGATAATGGCGTAATCCCCTAAACGGGAGCCGTTTTTCAAACTCTGCATGCATTCTATTTTTCGGACATATAGGACAACCACTGAACTGACTTTGGTCGCGTTGGATAGACATTAGACTAAGGTGGGGCTACCATGGCGATACATGAAACTGTGGATTCCATTCAGCTTGATGATGCTCTTCATCATTTGCCCGGCCGGCGCCTCGACCGCTCTCCGGGTCCAGGTCGCGTCCGACGCCGACGTCTATGCTCAGCCCAATTTTGAGTCACGTAAGATCGAGCATTTGGAGAAGGGCTCGGTTGTGTATATGGGAACCGAAAAATTTATCGGCACCGGCGGCATGGGTGTGTTTTTTAAAATCAAAACTTCCACTGGAAAAGTCGGCTACATCACGGACTCCGATTTGCTCCAGCAGTCCGCGCAGGGTTTAAAACCCATCGCGGTTCCCGGC
>JANMVK010000401.1:0-5142 GCA_031392725.1 Pseudobdellovibrionaceae bacterium | reverse complement strand
ATCCGCCAAGAATAGACTTCTCGGCGTCAATGTTCTGCGGAGGCACTCGATTTTCCATGAACACCCAAAAAGTTGTACATTGCGGAACCGCCGATTCGGTTCCATTAAATATTGTGGAACCGCCGATGCGGTTCCTTATTGCGGACCTAAGACATGTTGAAAAATCTAAGGATGGTCCGCCGGTGCAATTCTTTATTAGTTAATTTTTATTTCTAACCCGGATCTTGTAACTATCAATCTTTTTCTTAAGGGTGTTGCGATTGATACCAAGCATCCTTGCGGTCTTGACCTGGTTGCCATTGTAGACGCGCAGAGCGAGTTCAATGAGGGGTTTTTCAACCTGCTCAAGGACGATCTTGTGTAATCCGTCCAGTTCGACTTGCGCCTCTTGCTGCTGTTGGAACAAAACTTCCAACTTGCTGCGCACGAGCTTTTCGAGACTCACGGTTTGAAGGTTTGCAACGAGAAGATTATCAGAGCTGTTTGCAGTGGGATTCATTTTTGGCCGGCCCCCGTTCCTTTCAAGAGAGATGTTTGTAAAGGAAAACGGAGAGACCTGTCAAACTCCGCGAGCATCCGTGGGCCAAATAATTTTATGGAGCTGCAGTTGCAGGCGTGCCTTGGAACTGGACCCCAATATTTTTTCCGCCAGCCACTTCGGAGACAGCACGTCAGGGCCTTCGGCGATTTTAAATGATGGGCTGTATAAAACGTTTGATTTTTCAAAAAGATTGTTTTCACCAGCGAATTTTTCAGCCCACGCAAAATCTTTTTCGGAAGTGATTACAAACTTGAATTCGGTGTGGCGGTCGGCGAACCGGAGATTGCCGGAATCAAATCGTCCGGGCTCGCCGCTGTCGGGCGTTTTAACATCAATAATTTTTTTCACGCGCGCGTCGACAGCCGTGCAGCTCTTGTCGCCGCTGGTTTCCAGCGAAACGTGATAGTTCAAATCGCACAGGCGCCGCATGAGTTCAAAAATCCCGGTTTGGAGTAAAGGCTCTCCACCTGTTACACAAACATAGGCCGCGGGATACGACTTCACGCGCTCCATGATCTGCTCAACGCTCATTATCTCGCCCTCATGATAGGCGTAGGTCGTGTCGCAATACGTGCAACGCAAGTGACAGCCGGAAGTGCGCACGAAGACCGTAGGCATGCCGGCCCAGGACGACTCGCCCTGAATACTAAAAAAAATCTCGTTAATCTTGATATTGACCGGGCCCGTCGACGGGCCCTTCTTGACTGTGTCCATACGTTAGGCCTGAGGCTTACTACAGGGCGGATCTGAAATCCAGACTTTCATATGCTTTTCCTCTCCCATAAACTGTTGGAATGAAACGTTTATTCGAAAAGTATCAGAACGACCTCAGGGGTCTGTTTTGGCTGGCGCTTGGAATCTTCATCGGCGCCGCTCTGATTAGCTACTCGCCGCTGGATCCTTCAATGAATTCCATCGTGCAAAGCGCTCGTCCGCGCAATTTTTGCGGGTATTTCGGCTCGTTTTTGGCTGATGTTTTGTATCAGGGTTTTGGCTTGCCCGCCTGGATTCTCTCGCTGGGCGCGCTTCGCCAGTCGCTGTTCAATTTCCGCGCGCGTATGCCCCGGCGCGATCCCACCAAATGGTGGCTGGATCTGATTTTGATTTTGGATGTGACTTGTTTGCTCTCGCTCCACCTCGGCGATGTGCGCTTTTTCAACGGACATGTGCGCATCGGCGGCTGGGTCGGATCGATTCTCACCTCCAGCCTAGTGAAGGCTGTTAATGAAGTGGGCTTGGCCATTATTCTGTGGGCGTTGCTTGCGGGACTTTTGGTGTTCTACATGGACCGCACTTGGTCCGACATCGTGAAGCGGCCCCGTTTCGCGCTAAAAGACTTAGGCGTTTGGTTGCGTAGTGTGATGGCGAGTGTTTGGAGTTGGTTGAAAACCACACCGGTCATCCAACTCAAACCCAAGGCGGCGCCCCTGGCGTCCAAGCCGGCGGATATGCCCCTGCAAACTTTTTTTAAAATTGGCCAAGCCACTCCCAGCAAGACTCAGGTGGATTCGTCCGCGCGGCCCGAACCCATTTCACGCCCCGCTCGCGCGGTGGAAGAGTCCGAAGACGATATCTTAACCGATGACGACTCCGACTTGAAGGCGCCGATCACCGGATTTTTAACTGAACAGTTGATGTCCCGGTCGGCGCCTAAGAAAATCACCATTTCGCGTGCTCCTCGACGGGTGGCCAATTGGGAATTACCCAAAATGTCCTTACTCGAGGATCCGCCGACTTCCCGCGCGCGCCTCGATGAACGTGAAATCAAGGGTAAGGCCCGCTTACTGGTGGAAAAGCTCGCGCAGTTCTCCGTGCGCGGCGAAGTGGTGGGCATTAAACCCGGTCCCGCGGTGACGATGTTTGAATTTAAACCCGCGCCCGATGTGAAGATCAGCAAGATCACCGATCTCGCCGACGATTTGTCGCTGGCCTTAAGCAGTGAATCGGTGCGCATCATCGCGCCGATCCCCGGCCGTGATGTGGTGGGAATTGAAACTTCTAATTCGCAGCGTGAATCGGTCTATGTGAAAGACATCATCTCGCAAGATGGATTCTGGAGCGAAGACTGTAAGTTGCCACTCGCCTTGGGCCGCAAGGCCGATGGTGAGCCCCGCATTGTGGATTTGCGCAAAATGCCCCATCTTCTGGTGGCCGGCTCCACCGGCTCGGGCAAATCGGTGTTTATCGTGAGCATGATCACCGGTTTGTTGTTCCGCCATTCACCAAAAACTTTAAAATTAATTTTGGTCGATCCCAAACAGGTGGATCTCGCCGCGTTCAATGACATTCCTCATTTAATTATGCCGCCGATCCGTGAGCCGAAAAAAGCGGTGGGCGCTTTGCGCTGGGCGATCAAGGAAATGGAAAAGCGCTACCGTTCCATGTCCAAGTTCGGCGCGCGCGGTTTAGAATCCTTCAATGAGATCGTCGATAATTTCAGCGGAGGGGATATCACCCGCCACACGCAAGTGCATGAGGCATTAGAGGGCAGTTTTCATCCGGAGTCTTATTATTATCAGCAACTGCCCTACATTGTGATTGTGGTGGAAGAGTTCGGCGATTTGATGGCGGTGGACCGAATTAACGTCGAGCAAGCCGTGGTGCGGTTGGCGCAAATGGCCCGCGCGTGCGGCATTCATCTTGTGCTGGCCATGCAGAGCCCGCGCAAAGATGTGGTCACGGGGCTGATTAAAACTAATATTCCCGGACGCATCAGTTTTAAAGTCGCGAGCAAAATGGATTCGCGGATTATTTTAGAAGAGAGCGGCGCGGAACGCCTGCTCGCCCGTGGGGACATGCTGTTCCTCGCGCCGGGAGTGAGCAAGCCCGAGCGCCATCACGGCCCGTACTTGACCGAATTTGAAATCGCGCAAGTGGTGGGTTCATGGAAAAATCAAGGTGAGCCCGAGTACGATCCCGTAGCGATGAAGGCCATCGAAGGATCGGGTGGCGGATTTAATCTCGACGGCAGCGCAGAGGACGACGGCGGCATGGACTTTGAAGACGGCGAGATCAAAGATGACCGTTACGATGAGGTTCTCGCCTGGGTCGCGGCCCAACGGGAGGTGAGCGCATCGCTGCTGCAGCGGAAATTCCGCCTGGGGTATCCTCGTGCCGCGCGCATCATTGAAATTTTTGAGTCGGAGGGCGTCGTCGGCCCGGCCAATGGTTCCAAGCCCCGCCAAGTTTTAGTCCGCGATATGCCGAAATAGTGGACTTTTTCGCTCTCAGCTGGTGAATTCAATCCATGCGCTGGCTATGGCTCCTCTTATCGATGTCTTTGCAAGTTCACGCCATGGATTCGATTTCCACGGCCATTGAACAGGCGCAGGGCTTGGCCTTGAAAAAGAACCGCAAAGAGGCCTGCGCGTTGCTCAACCGCACCTTCACCGCCACGCCGGCGCAGATGCGCGGCCGCTCCAAACTGATTGAGACCCTGCAACAAGTGTCCAAAGTATTTTTCACCGACAAAGGCCAAAAATTATTTGAATCGGGACAGGTCAATTTGTTTGAAAATCCCGATGTGGCGTTAAGCCAGCTGCGCGAGGCCCAGGGTCTCGAAGATGAAAACATTCTGGTGCTGTCCAATCTCGCGCGCGCGCAAATTATAAAACAGGATTGCGATTCGGCGCTGGTCAGTTTGGAAATGGCCCGCTCGCTCAATCCCCACGCCAATGAACCCGCGCTGCTGGAGCTGCGCGCTCTGTTGTGCGCTAAGCGCTACGACGTGTTCAAAGAAAAATTAAAATTGGCCACCGCCCCGGGGGGGACCGGCAATGGCGAGAAGTGGGATCAAGCTTTCGGTCAATACCTTTCCGCACAAGAACAACTCCGGCAGAACTCCACGCATAAGGCGTTTGATCTGTTAAGTAAAGTGACCGACGACTTCCCGCAATTTCCCGAGGCGTATCTTTATCTAGCCCGGGCCGGCCAGTCGCTGGAAAAGGACGCCTCGCCGTGGCTGCAGAAATATTCCGCTCTGTGCAAGGGCATAACCTTGCGCGACCGCAAGAAGTTTTCCTACGAGCCGCAATTGTGCACCAAAATGAAAGAAGTGGACGACGAACTGGCGTCGGCAAAACATGAAAACTAGCCTGCTATTGATTTTCCTCTTCGCGATTTGTGCCTGTGGTGTGAAGGGCGATCCCCTGCCCCCGGAAAAACCCGCCGAACTCGGCCGCGGCCGCCCCACTTACAAAAAAGCCACGCAAGACATCCGGGTGGAAAAAAAACGCCGCACCGAGGATGACGACGAAGACAAGGACGAGGATCGCGACAATGAATAAAATCCAGGGCGTGATCACCGCGCTCGCGACGCCTTTTATTAAGGGTCAGCTCGACACCAAATCATTTTCAAAACTTTTAAGCCAGCAACTTGAGCAGGGCGTGGATGGAGTTGTCATCAATGGCACCACCGGCGAGAGCCCCACGCTGACAGCCAAAGAAGTAAAACAGTTATTTGAAATCGCCAAGAGCGAAACCGGCGGAAGAATTCCGTTAATCGTCGGCACCGGCTCCAATTCCACGGCCACCACCTGTGAATTCACCAAAGAGGTGGGCAGCTGGAAACCAGACGCCGTGCTGGCGGTGGTGCCCTATTA
>JANMVK010000363.1:0-4597 GCA_031392725.1 Pseudobdellovibrionaceae bacterium | reverse complement strand
CACGGCCACCGTTCAGCTTAATGCCTTCGTCATCGGGATAACCCACTATGGCAACGCCGGGGTTGTCGGGCGACATTTTCACCAGATCGCCGAGACGGGGATCACTAGAGTCTTTGCGGCTATAAAATAGCGTGCTATCCGCTGGAGAAAACAAGTTCATGGTAAAAACCAATACCTTTTCCAGGCAATTTTTGCCACACTTTCCCCATGGCTCATTTACAAATATCCGAGTTAATTGAAGCGCCCCGGGCGGATGTGTTCGAATATCTCACGGCGCCGAGCCAGCAATCGTTTTTGCTCCAGCCGGCCATCAATGTGGAGGTTCTGACTCCCGATGGAGATATGAAGCGCGGGGATGAGATTCACTTTAATATGACCCGCTTCGGCCTGTCGCAAAGCATCCGGTTCCGTGTTGAAGACCTTTTGCCCGGCAGCCGCATGACTTACCGCCAGAGCGAAGGCGTGTTTGCGGCCTGGACGCACACCATGAAGTTTGAAGAGCACAGCGAGAGCTCAACGCTGGTGACGGATTTGGTCGACTACCAATTGCCCATGGGAATTTTAGGATTCTTAGCCGATGATTTGTTAATCAAAGGCGATATGGCGCGTATCCTCAAGCAGCGTCTGCAAAGAGCCAAAGAGCATTTCTCTTCAGTTTGATTCGGCCCCACTAGAGTGGCGTGTCAATTTGGGGGAGAGACTTGTGCGAATCGATCATCATAGCTAGCTTTGACCCACACAATTTATGCAACAAAGGATGGGGATTCATCATGAAGGCTATCGCAATCGCAATTTTGCTCTTAGGTTTTTCGGGTGCCGTATCGGCAGCCACTCTCAATGTTGGGGATCAAGCTCCCTGCATCACTCTGCAACAGTTGGATTCAACGGGAACTATGACCGACGTGTCGACCTGCGCGGCCACTATGCAGGGAAAAAAGATTGTCCTGGATTTTTTCGCCACCTGGTGTGGATTCTGCATTGAGAATATGCCGAATTGGGAAGCACTATCGGCCAAGTATTCCAGCAAGGCCGAATTCCGCATTATGGGTTTGGATGAAGACCCGGCTGAGCTGTCAAAATATTTCGCGGGTAAAGACCTGGCCAACTACAGCGTCGTGTTTGATTCGAAGCTGGTGAGCGCTGAGCCTTTTGGTATCGAGGGAATTCCCACCACGGTCGTGATCGGCACCGACGGCAAAATCCAATTTATTCACGTCGGAACCTTTGAAACACCGGAGCAGTTAAAAGAGCTGGAAGACATCCTTAACAATTGATGAGGATGCGAGCTTTTATAATCTCTATTGTTATTTGGGGATGCGCGGGCTGCGCATCCTTTGAAAACGTCGACCGAAGCTCTGTTAACCATCGGGCGATGGATTTACGCGGGGCCAATGATCTCGGCGAACCTTCGCCCAATACCGGCATCAGAAATCTACGTAAATCAGGCGGAGGCGAAGCATGCGCCACATGTATTCACTAGCCGTCCTGTTGTTTCCGGTCACACTTTGGGCCGCGGGCGGGCAAATCGAAACCCGCGTGGTTACCACCTCCACTTCGGGTGCGGCCATTGTCAATTTGCAAAATACCGCACCCAATGTCGGGAACTTGAGTTCCAGCGTGAGCCTCCGCTCGCCGGGACTGCTGGGCAATTCATTGGTGCTGAACGCCAATGCCACCAATTCGAAAAATGATTATTCCGGCGTGATCATCACCAGTTCCGATGGCAAAAAATCTCCGCTGTCAGAATCGTTTGATCGGAGCGAATCGACCCTTGAGGCCGGCGCTGAATTGAAGCGGGCGAACCACACCGTCACCGTGTCTTATGGCAAGACCATTACCGATAGCCCTTACGCCTTTCACGGATACTCGTTGGCCTATAACAAAAGTTTTTACACCAACGCGACCATCGCCGGCGCCGATTACTACGGCAGCCAGCAAAAATCGCCGCTGACCTTCTATGATGACCCGTCCGATGGCTTTCACAGCAAATCGCGGCCGACCTTCACCACCGCCCGGCGGGTGGTGCTGTGGCTGGAGCAAACTTTAAGCGACAAATGGAAAACCCAAGGGAGATTTCTCGAGGGCCAACGCTCGGACCGGCCCCAGCACCTGGGCCTGGAGTGGCGCAACTCCTATGCGGTCCACGACCGCTGGTTCACCCGATTGGACACTGGATTCTTAAGCGAGCAGCGCGGACAGAAGCTGCGCAATGAGCGGGGCTACTTCGATGTGTACTGGCTGGAAGCGCAGTTGGCCTATGAACCGATCTATGATTTCTTGGTCACACTGTCCGCCGGCTCCACTGTCGAGCGGGAAGAAGTGCCCTGGGATCGCGATGACCAAGGACACACGCGCAAAAATCAATTTGGCCTGGACACCTTTGGCTTGCGCTTAAATTACAAAAGCAATCGTTGGAACGCGGGACTTCAGGCTTTATCAGGTAAATCAAACACCAGTTACCGGTCCTCCACTTACTCAGGTAATTTTATATGGGAAATTTAGTTTCCTTGGCGTTATGTCTGCTGCTGTGTGGTTGCGGTTCCAATCTTTCGCAGACTTTCGGTAAATCCAAGACCGGAATCCCCCAGCCAGGCGACAGCAAGCCGACCCTGCCGGATAATAAATTGAGCGGCACGGTGCAGCTGATCGACGGAACACTGTTGGATTTAGCGCAGGTGGCCCAGCCGGTGGTGGTGATTTTCGTCACTTACTTTTGCATTCCCTGCAAAGAGGAGTCGGCCCACCTCGCGGATTATTTTGCCATCAGGGCCGGTTTGCCGACCAATGCGTTGCTAATCACGGTTCTTGCCGGCGGCAGCGTGGAGAAGGCCAAAGTGTGGGGCGAGAAGAACCGGGTGAGCTGGTCGATGGCGTCGGATCCCAATGGCCGGGTGTTTGTCGGCCTGTGTTCGGAGAAATTAACTCCCTGTGTGCTGACGCAAAATCTAACTTCCGATCCGGTAATTAACAAACATTTGGGAATCACTGGAATTGACGTGCTTGAAAAGGAGACGGGGCCATGGGTTTTTTAATCGCGCTGATCACATGTACGGTGGCCTATGCCGCGGATTCCATTCCGGCGTCTTCTCTTGAACAAATGAAACAAATGGACGGCTCGGCTTTTAAGACCGACAAAAACCGCCTGCTGATGTATTTCTGGGCGACCTGGTGCACGGACTGCAAGGTGAAGCTGCAAAAAGATCTCCCGGCCTTTAAAGTTCCGGAGAATAGCCAGATCATTACGATCAATACGGATAAAGATATGGAGCGCGCTAAACATTTTATCGAAAAAGAATCTCTGAGCGTGAATGTCGTTCGTGAAACAGACAAAAGCCTATCTAAGACACTTAAAGTTTTCTCCGTGCCTTTTTGGGCGGTGCTCGAGCGCGATGGTGAGAGCTGGAAAGTGGTGGATTCCAAATCCGGCGGCAATTCTGAAAAAATGAAGGCGGCAATGTGGATGTCTCGCTAGTCACGCAGGCGTCAGCCGCCTTTGGCGCCGGGATGCTTTCGAGTTTAAGTCCCTGCGTGTACCCAATGATTCCGATTAGTATCGGCTATCTAGGAACTCAGACGGGCGCTCACCAAAAAATTTCTGTCTCGCTGTTTGTGCTTGGACAAATTTTTACCTTTACGGCTCTCGGACTTGTCGCGGTCAAATTCGGTGAAGTTTTTGGATTTTCCAGTGAGTTGAGCTGGATCAATGCGGCCATGGGGCTGTTGATGATCGCCTTTGGCGTGTCTTCATTGTTTAACTATGTTCCCAGTTTTATTCACAATTGGAATTCTTTAAGCCGCAAAGTTCATGCGGTTGAGGTTCACGACTATGTGATGCCGGTGCTAATCGGCATCGGGTCCGCCTTATTGGCTTCGCCCTGCACCAGCCCCATCTTGGGAACTGTCTTGCTGACCCTTTCTCAAGAGGCCACCTTTGAGCGGGGCCTCTTGATGATGGTGTCTTATTCCATTGGGACTTCGCTTTTGTTTTTAGCCATTGGCTTTGGTCTGGTGGCTCTCGACCGTTTCCCTCGCGCGGGACTTTGGATGACTTATGTTCATAAATTTAGTGGCGTGCTGATCATTGGCGTTGGCGTGTTTTATCTGGCCCGCGGATTTTTTTAAGGAACCAGATAAATTCGGGCCGCGGCCAGGACAAAAACAATCGTGCCGCTAAAAATTAAGAACGAAGCTACATTATTAACCAGGGTCATTTTTCCGTTGAGATTCATGTTTGATCTCCTTGTTTAGATCAATTTATCAACAAGGCCGAGGAGACCCCACTGACAAATGCGGCCCACAATGTTTGAAAACGAGACGCCGCTGGGCGAGGATGGCCTAAACTCCACATTGACCGGGTCGTTTTAAATTCCTACCATTCGGCTATGATCACTCAAATTCTTGTTGCTCTGGCGTTTACTTTTAATAGTTGTTTCTGCTTTGGGACGGTGAATAGGGCTCCGCCGCCGGATTTTAAGCTGGCCGGGGAACATTTGAATTCTCTGGGCAATGTCAAAACGTTAATAAAATTGCTGGCCGCCAATTTTTCCAGTGAGTTCGTGACCTCCTTGCGCCAGCGGATGGAAAAGGCGGGCGTAAA
>JANMVK010000281.1:0-3974 GCA_031392725.1 Pseudobdellovibrionaceae bacterium | reverse complement strand
GCTTCCGATTCGGAAGCGGTTCGCGTTATATTCGAACCTCCACATTCAAAACTTTTACGCGAACAGCTGCAAAAAAGCGGCAGGCGCCTGATTCTGAGACATTAATTTGTGGCACATTGTTTGTAGTTTTAGAGGGTATGCGCGTCCTACTTGCGATTACACTGACCTGGCTGCTTACAGCTTGCTCACCCGTCGGGACTTCCAACACAGGCCAGCCTGCGGCCTCCAATGGCAACACGCAAACGCCCAGTCCTTTTCCCACGCCATTTCCGGCGCCCGCGCCTAATCCCGCCGGCAATCCTTTCGCTGTTACGCCGTTAAAACTGGGAGCGCTTGGCGACTCCATCACACGCGCTTTCAATATTAACCAATTCAACGTCGAGAATCCGCTGCTCAATTTTTCAACCGGAGACTCGCTCGCCACTAGTGTGATCAATCGATTAAGAATCAAGATGCAGCAAAACGGCTGGCCCGTGAATGCCGCAAGTTACAACTACGCGGTGACCGGCGAATCCGTGCTCGCCGCGAATTCCACTTTTGCGGCACAGGCGACCGTGCTCGCTACAGTCAGTCCGTACATGGTCACTGTGGAAATCGGCGCCAATGATTTGTGCCAAGGATTTTTATCCAACGCCAATGCTCAAGCGCAATTCCGCGACCGCGTCGTCACCTCACTTAGAGCATTAACTCTATCGGCAAATCCGCCGAAGGTTATTTTTCTGGGCTCAATTCCGCGCGTGTCCGCGCTAACGCAAATTCCTGAACTTGCCGCCACACCGTTGTGCCAGCAGGCGTGGTCGCTCCTTTGTCCTAATTTGCAAATCGGGCAGGCGGCGTTTGAAGCGCAGTGGACCGCCGCCAATCAATCTCTCGCGCAAGCCGCAAGCTTACTCGGCGCGACTGTGATTTACGACGGCGGCGCGGTGGGTGGTACGGTGTTTACCGCAGCGGATGTCTCGGCCGTCGATTGCTTTCACCCCTCTGTCAACGGCCACGGCAAATTGTCGCAAGCTGTTTGGACCACGGTCCAAGCACGAATCAATCAACTGTTGCCCACTCCTTAATCCAAAGGCATATTTTCCAAATGACTACGATACCAGCGAAACTAAAGCCGCTGTTGCGCGGACATTTTCACCAGGCCGCGTTTTTCTTCGCCCTTGGCGCGTGCATGATGTTGCTGATCAACACCACGAGCGGGCCCAGCTTCTTAACCGCGTTTGTTTACTCGCTCTCACTCGTCGCTATGTTCGGCATCAGCGCACTCTATCATCGCGGGATATGGACGGATCGACCCAAGGCATTTTTACGCCGGCTTGATCACGCCGCGATTTTCGTTTTAATCGCGGGCTCCGCCACTCCCATATTTGTGCTGGCCGTGGGCGGCACTGAGGGCAACGAGTTGGTCTTTGGGATTTGGGCCTCGGCGGCCGTGGGCGTGGTGCAGGCGGTGTTTTGGACCAGGGCTCCAAAAGTGGTTTCCATCGGGCTTTATATCTTCTGCGGATGGTACTCCGCGCCCTATATCCCGGAAATCCGGGCCAAACTGGGTGCCGGCAGCGTCTACCTGCTTTTGGCTGGCGGCCTCGTTTACACGGTCGGCGCCCTCATTTACGGGTTTAAACGGCCTAATCTGGTGCCCAAGGTTTTTGGTTATCATGAATTATTTCATCTTTTGGTGATTATCGCGGCCACTCTGCATTTTATCGTGGTTGTGCGACTCGTGAATTGACCTGCGGGCTATTTGCCACCATTATGGCGCCTTCATTAAAAAAAGGACAAGCCTATGAAATCAGTAACGGAATTTTGGAGTGTTAATCTCAATAAAGGCCTCAAAGCCAAAGCCGATCTTGTGACCGCCGGCAAGACTCCAGAAGAAATTCAAACTGCCATCGGTGAGTCCTTTAAAATGGAAGGCGATAAACTCAAACATTTTATGGCCGCGATGGAAGTTGCCACGCAGAATCCTGAAAAACTCGCGCGCGTTTTAGTGGTGAGTTTAATGGAAGGCGAAACCGCGCCGCCGAAAGCTGTGAAGATTGAAGAGAGTCATTATATTCCGGAATTTCAAGCTGACCCGCGCCCCGTAAACACGCAGAAATCTGAAATGCGTGGTGGCGGCCAGGGTGGAAAAGGCAAGCGCAAGGACGGTCCTAAATCCTCGCCGTGGGGCCTAACCCCTGAAGAAAAGGCCGCTAAAAAGGGCGGAGCCAAGAAGGAAACTAAGACGCCAGCGCAGTGACCTTTTACGCTGACGATATTCTAGACAGTGATCAAATCACCCTCCATTAAAGGCCTTTAGAGGCGGCATAAACATTGGAACTGAACTCTGGTGAACACCTTCACTGGAGCATTGGTTTATGAAGTCTCAGATCATATTGATGAGCATGTTTGTTTGGACATCGACCGGTGCCGCCGTCGAATTGGGTAACTCCACTTCGTCCTTCGGATTTGATGAGTCCTCAGTGATTAGAGTGAACAGCCCGGGCCCACTGCCGCTGCCGGCCACCGTTCAGCCCTTACCCGCCGCCCCCGCAGCTCCTGGCGCGATCCTGCCGGCTCCTACGACCGGAACAGGCCGTGGTTGTATTCCCGCACGCCCATATAAAGAGAGCACACCATTTAAGGTGTTTGTCGATCAAGTGAATCAAACCATGACTGTTCACTCGCTCGATTTTCCGGAGCCTTTGGTGTTTCCCATTTCGACCGGCGGAACTTTAAAAATTCCCGATCCGATTAGCAAAGTCGCTCCTTATTGTGCTGCAACTCCCGAGATTTCCCAGCGTATCATCACCGCCTTTGAATCTTCGGAATTCAGTGGCCGTAAAGACTGCACTGAAGAAGATGTGCGCGGCCGCTCCACTTTTTTCCCGGGCGATGTTTACAAATCGGGACAATTCGGCGCCTTAATGCCCAATGCGATCCGCATTCAGGGCGGAAAATTTATCCATCGTTGCACCGGCGACGCGTGCAAAACCTTGGGTCAACCTGTGTCCGGTGAGTGCATTCGTGTTCCCGGGTGGAGAGCGGCTCCCTTGTGGGCGGTGCAGGCCGCAAAACAAAATAGCCTCGATGCCTCAGCCATCACTTTCAAGAATAACCGTTACCGCCGTAGCGACGACAGCACCTACGTCATACCGCAAATTGATATTTCCGAAACATTGGCCAAACAAATGAAAAAATATGGCGCGATTGACGTCCAGGTTGGACCGCCGCCGCCGATGAGACCCCGTGGCACCAAAGCCAAAGATTTTCCGCATCCCACCCGTGGCTATTGCGACGCCACCGATATTGAGCAGGCGAAGCAAGATCTGGCCGAAGGCAAAACACCTGATGGCGGATTCTTTAACGATGTGACTAGCTTTTTCGAAACCATCTTTGGACCGCAGCGTTCGCCGACCCCGACCGGCAGCGGCCAACGGCGCCCGGCCCGCCCACCGATGACTCAATCCGAGCGCGACCGTGTTTTTAATAGCAACTAGAGGAAAGCATCGACCGTGAAACAGCTCGCGCTGCTGATTTTTGTATTCATTGCGACGTGGATGCTCGCCCAGAATTTATGGGAAAATGAAGGCCCTGATCGATTCAGGAGCCATTTCGGCGGACAACCTGAATGAAAGCACTTGTGCTAATGAGCCCTCTGTGGCACCTCGTCTAGTGCGCCAGTACCGCTGCGCGCGATAACTTAGGTAGTACCAATGATTGAATTCTTTTTAGTGGCCCTGCCGGGCCTTGAAGACTTAGTGAAAGCTGAAGTGGCAGATTGGTTTCCCGATCTGGAGACCATGCCGGAGCATGGTGGAGTCACCGTGTTCGCGCCGCTCGCCACGGGCCTTTCGATGAATCTTTGCTTAAAAACTCCCACGCGGATTTTAATGCGAATTTCCACTTTCAAATCGAGCGATTTTCCAAAACTGTTTAATAAGGTCAAAGAAATTCCCTGGGACAAGTGGGCCGACCCGCGCTGCGAGCTGGTG
>JANMVK010000241.1:0-3089 GCA_031392725.1 Pseudobdellovibrionaceae bacterium | reverse complement strand
CCCACGCCCAGGCGCCAGTGATCGAGCACGCGGCTCACAAAGTTCAGCTGCTCCTGCATTTTGTTGACGATAAAGTACTGATCTACACCGTAGGTGCGGCTGGCGCGGGCGATATCGTGGATATCGAAGTTGGTGACATTGGAGCACACTGTATTCTTGGCCCGGTCAAAAACCGGCCAGTGAATGAGGGCGACATCGAGCTTAGCCATGGGCGTGGTTTACGTGGTGGCGGCGGGCGGGTCAATGGGGTACAGTTCCGGTATGAATGAAAAAGACTTTGAAGGAACGATCGTGCTGGAGAAGCTCGCTGAGGCCGGCACCGTCGATGCATTTTTCGATGCGGTGGACGACGACAACTTTAAAACAGCCGGTCTGCTGATGCGCCAAGCGGGTATTGATGCGGAAACCATCAAGACCGTGATGAAAAAGATGGCCGATGCGGATGGTAAGCACTGAATAGCGACCACTCACTATAGATGCGAACTTTCAGGTTCGCATCTATAGTGAGTGGCTGCGAGGGTGGGCCGCTTCCGCAGCGGAAGCGACTTGCGTCACACATAATTCATATACAAATGGCGTAGGCCCGATTGCCATTTACATTCTAATCCATTATTTTTTCAGACATGAAAAATCTCATATTTTGTTTATTACCGCTCTATCTTTTAACCGCCTGCGGAACCGCCACGAAAGTCTACGATTACGGGCCTATCGATTTGAATCGCATGGACGGCAAAACCCCCATGGCACCCGTGGTTCTGATTTACGAATTTAAAATCCCCAATGAGCAGCACGAAATCTTCTTTTGGGATGAAGGCAAAAACCGGTTCAATCTAAAGGTCAGTGGCAAACAGGACACTTCCAAGGGAATATTGTTTTATCTGCCGGCCGGCCGCAATTACGCCCTGTCGGGATTTCTTCACGTCACCCCGTCGTTTCCCACGGAGTATTCCTTCGGCACAGAGTTGCCGATGTTTCCCGTCCAGCAAGGCCGGGTCAATCAGATCGCCTATTTTGAAGTCTCGGGTGACCGCCATAAGTTCCTTATTAAGGCGACCAAGAGTGCCGAGCAGAATTCGGCATACCGCGAGGCTATGGCCAAGCGGTTTGGGTTTACCGGGAAGACGGTCACGATACCTGCGATTGAGTAGACACTCGCGCCTATCGGCGCGAGATCTTGCGGCCAGGCAGCGTGCGGCGTTTCACCGTTTGCTCTTTGGCCCACTTTACGTTTTCACGTGAAGTGCTGGTCGCCTGCTTCAGCTTCTCAAGCTGACCTTCAATCTTAGCGTTGCGGGCCTTGCTGCGCTTGAATTCCTCTTTCAAACGCTTAGTCTGCGCGTCCAATTGAGCCTTCTCAGCGGCGGCCACCTTCAATGTGTGATTGAGTTTGTTGGCTTCCGCAGCCAGTTCGCGTTGATTTTTCGCGTACTCGACTTTGGTTTCCTCCATCTCACGCTTGATCTTGCCGATCTCGTCTTCCGCTTTGCGATTCCGCTTGCGGACGTCGTTCAGCTTATCAGCTTTCTCTTTAGCCATTTCTCTGGCGCCTTCGAGTTGACCCTTGGCTTTTTCCAGCGTGGCTTTTTTAACTTCCACCTGGTGTTCCATATCGGTCATTTCTTTGGTCGCCTTGTTCATCTCTTTATTGAGCTGAGTCTTGCGGCTTTGCACTGACTTATATTCATCATCCGTGCGGATCAACGCGCGATTGGCGTCTTTTTTCCGGATCATGGCAGTAACTTTGGCGTTGCGGGCTGTTTGTTCCAGCTCGCGGGTTTCACGTTTTTCAGCCTTAAGCTCATCTTGAGCCATTTTCACGATTTCCTGAGCGGCCTCGCCGTCATTCATGACTTCTTCAGCTTCAACGTCGGCATCCACCGACTCCGCGAAGACCTTAGGCGCGCAGACTAAAAAAGCCCCGCACATCAACAGCAGCAGATTCTTGATGGTCTGTTTCATAGTACACCTGTTTCTCCCACCCCCATATTATTGTCCCGCGCGTGGGCGACCGGTAAAAAATTGTGCGATTATTTTGCGGCAAGCAAAATTTTAAGGAATTAATTTTTTGTACGGCTCAAGTTGCGAAAATTAACTTTCGAAAACCGTCGAACATTATTTTTGTGAAAACTGTCTAACTTCTGACGCGCTTCGCTTCCGCAGCGAAAGTGAGCTTTCCCTCTCCCAACTCTAAAACGCTCAAAAAAGTTATCTCATCGGGCACTCTATTGCCCGATGTGGGTAACTTTTTTACCGCTCGCTTGGAAATTTTAAAAACAAAGAGCGGCCACCAAGTTACCCACACCGGGGATATTGGGATCCCCGGCATGGACAACTTGGCCGCGTTTAATTGTTTACCATCACCGAATTCTCATTACTCAAATTATCGCCGCAATTTATTTTCGACATATTGCGAATTTATTTTTTTGGAAATTTGCTCAGCAATTTTATTCGCGTCAATTATTGAAAATAAAAACATGACCAATCGTGAGATAGGTGTGAAGCTAGGTCTGAAAATCAAAGAAGAACGCACAAAAACAAATGAAGTTTTGCTGCTGATCAATTTGGCGCTGGAGCGGCGGACCTATTTGGAATGGGGATTCTCCTCAATGTTCGATTGGCTGGTGCGAGGTTTTGGTTATTCCAATGCCGCCGCCTACCGGCAAATTGAGGCCGCCCGCCTGATGAAGGCGGTGCCAGAAATCTCCAGCAAGCTGGAGACCGGCCAAGTCAATTTATCGACAATGAGCAACCATCAGGAGCGCAAGACCGTAATTAACGAAAACACCACCCGCCTGAGCACTAATATTTCCTCGGGAATGGAAGCGGATTTGAAACGCGCGAAGGAATTGCTGTCTCATACGTATCCGGCGCGCTGTAATTCAGCACTCAAATGGTGGGTGCACGTTTAAAGATTCTTTGAGCGGCCGAGTGTGCGGCAGTCGGCATCAGGTTCAAATTGATCATATAGTTCCCAGAGCTATGGGCGGCACCGACGCGCCTTCGAATCTGAGGCCCCTGTGCCGCGAACATAATATGTATGAGGCGGAGAAAGAGCTCGGGAAACATTTTATGGATAGATACCGCCGACC
>JANMVK010000132.1:0-2633 GCA_031392725.1 Pseudobdellovibrionaceae bacterium | reverse complement strand
TAATTTTCTTTTGATCCACATTGGCGGTGTGTTGAGTGGATAGCACCACGGTGTCGATCCGGTGAGCCTTCCCGTCTTTGTACTCCACAGTCACTTGACTCTTTGAGTCAGGGCGCAGGAAATCCACTTTGCCAGATTTGCGCATCATAGCGAGGTCCGACATCAAACGATGAGCCATGCTGATCGACAGCGGCATAAATTCGGGAGTCTCATTGTTGGCGTATCCAAACATAATACCCTGATCGCCAGCCCCTTGCTCTTTGGAGGCGGAAGTCGTGGTGTCGACGCCCAACGCGATATCCTGGCTTTGTTTGCCGAGCGCCACCATCACCGCGCAGGATTTGTAGTCGAATCCCATGTCGCTGTTATCGTAACCGACGTCCTTCACGACGTCCCGGACCACCGTTGAGTAATCCAACACGCCCTTCGAGGTGATTTCACCGGCCAGAGTGACAAATCCAGTGGAAACCATGGTCTCACAGGCCACGCGTGAGCGCGGGTCCTGAGCTAAGAATCCATCGAGGATGGCGTCACTGATTTGATCGGCAAGTTTATCGGGATGGCCTTCAGACACGGATTCGCTAGTGAACAAATAATTAAGCATGGATTTGTACCCTTATTTTTTAGAGATGATGCTCTAGCTTTTAAGCGGGTACTTGGGAGGCGTCAACTGACTTTGTGACGCTGAACCTTGGCCTTTTTCTTGTCGAGTTGGCGGGCCACCTTATGCAGGGCTTCATCAACCGCCGCAAAGAATGTGTCCTCAGTGGCATGGGCGTGAACGTCCAAATGATCGCCGCGCACCTGCACGTCAACCCGCAGCTCCGCCTTCTCTTTGGTAAAAGTGAACTCGAGTCGAGCCGGTTTAAGCTCGTACTTCTCCAGATGAGTCACTTTTTCGGCCGCATATTCCTGGAGTTCAGCGGAGGGATCACAATGGCGGAATTTGAAGTCTATACGCATAAGGATTTATCGGGGACTTCGCGGTGGTAATTTAGGGTTCACGATCTTTATCTCACAATGAGCGTTTTTGCGGCGCGCGTTGAGACGTTGGAGGTTCGTTTTAGAACGGACTTCATTGTTAGGAAGAAGTGTCATGAAAGACAAAAGTTATCCACACCTGGGCCAGGGGGCCCGCATGGATAACTTTTGTCTGGCTCTCGGGAAGAAAGGAAAAAACTAAAGATCCAAGACTAAATCCAAAGGACAGAAATCAAAAGTTATCCACGGCGGGCCTTCAACGGCCCATAGCTGTGGGTAACTTTTGATTTTCTTCATGACCCCTTGTCCCCTATTCAAAAGATTTAATTATTTGTAAGGTGATGGCGTGGAGCGATGGGGTATAACCACTCATGGCTAAACGGCATAAGCAGCATGAATTTACAGGAATGGGCTTTAACAAACCAAGCGATGTATTTGGTGGATCGCTGCTTAAAGGCAATCCGAAAGGCAAGCGTCCGCTAGATACAAAGATGCCGACGTTTCTCACGTTAAGAGCTACCAAAAGCACGCTGCGTCTGCCGAAAACTTTTAAACTGGTCGATGACCTCATTCAATCCACGGCAAAAAAATATGGAATGAGGATTTATAAAACGTCCAATGTGGGAAACCATCTCCATTTGGTATTTAAAGTATCTAGGCTGGAGCTATGGTCCCCATTTATCCGAGAGCTTACCGGGCGTATTGCGCAAGCGGTGATGGCAGTGGTTGGAGCGGCTGGCGCCGCTGGATTTTGGCTCTATCGTCCTCACACGCGCATTGTGCGCGGCTGGAAGAAAGCCTATCAGGCCGTGAAGGACTATATTCATCTGAATCAACTGGAGGCTGAGGGACATATTTCACGGAAGGAAATATCCAGTCTCAAACAATTAAGACTTTTGTGGGCTGACGGTCCATTCCGCTAGCGGAATGGACAACCTGACTAACCCACATTTAATCGAAAATGCGCCTGAACGAATTCACATGCTCGAAGTTCGAGATTCCACGGCTTTGTCTTTTTTAGGACGGCCCGGTTCAGGCGCTTTATCCAGCAGCGCAAAGATGGTTCCAGCCTTGGCTTTAGGCGCCTTGGGGTCAGCGGAGGCCATTTCAATTCCACCCTTTAGCATCGACTCCAGCGATCCCATTTTAATATCGGCACCGAACAGTCCGAGGTTGGCTTGAATTCCCTGCTTGCGCCAGAACGCCGTCGTCGCGTTCACCAACGGCGAATATTTATGAAAAATTCCGATGCGGATCAGCGCCAATGCCGCTTCGTCGTTTAGCGCCACCGAAAGAATTTGTCCGATCGGGAGACCGCGAAAGTAAATCGGATCGCCCACACTCATGGCGCCGAGCTGGGGCGTGGTCAGAGTGTAGTGACTGTAGCCTTCATCGACCGTTTCCGAACGCGGGGAAGAGGCGGTGAATTTTTTTGCGATCTTATTCGAGGGATCACCGGGGGCAACCACAATAAAAGTGCCGTCACGGAGCGTGGATAAGCCGGTGACACCGTTCAGGCTGACCTGCGGTTCCACCAGCCAAAATTTTGAACCCTCAACCACGTAGCGGTCGTGCCCTTTATCCATTTCGATCGTGGCAATGATGCCCTTGTCATCCAGCTCCACCGACTTGACGATGCCGATGCTCACGCC
>JANMVK010000343.1:0-2994 GCA_031392725.1 Pseudobdellovibrionaceae bacterium | reverse complement strand
AAGATATCCACAGCTCCCCACTCACTCACCATAGCGACAATCCGCTCGACGGAATCGGGATCATGTAGGTCGGAGGTCACGACTTCAATTTTGTCTTTAAAATCACCTTTGAGTTTTAGCAGACCCTTGGACTTTTCGGGACTGCGGGCCACTGCCATGACTTCAAAACCCTTGGATAAGGCCAATTGCGCCAGCTCCAGGCCGATGCCCCGTGAGGTTCCTGTGATGACTACCTTCATGAGGGCCTCCAAATCTGTCTATATAGGACTACACAAGTATATAGGCAGAATCAATATTCACTATCAGTGTATCTAAGTAGCAAATTGGCTCCGAAACCATTGGCACTAAAGTTGTACATAGTGCTGCAGCGGTGCCGAGTCGCACCGCCTATTTCCGGGGGGAAATTTGAATAGGTTGTCTAAGACCATTAGATTGGCCGCCGCAGCGGTTCTCCTGTTGCCGGGTTTGGCAAAAGGCACCACCAACGAACTTAAGATGGAACTTCAGAGTGTGCAGCGGTTGCGGATCGCGACCACTTTTCAGGCCGCAAGCACCATGCACAAGACCGAGCAGGATGGCCGCGACTCCTTCGGGCGCATCATTCTGGCGCCCAGCTACCTCATATCTAACGACTACCGAATCGGCGCAACCGGTTCATTGATTCAGAATTTAAATGAAGAACAAAAGACCGTTTTCGGCAACACCAAGCTATCAGTGAGCCGAAAAGCCTTGCAACTCACGCAGGATACATCCCTGGTGTTGAGCGGCGGTGGCCGGCTGCCCACCAATCCGGATGACCATCGCGACAATACATTTAATGGTTCGCTGCTGATCGAACCGTATTTAATTACAGAATGGAATATTCTCGGCCAAGGTATTACCACCACCTATCAGTTGATCGCGGCCAAGAACTTTCACACCTACGACCGCAACAATGTGAGCGCGCCCAACATGAGCTACACAGTGGTTCAATATTTTTCCATCGACACCTATATTATGAAAAATTTGGCGCTGACGTTGGACGGCGACTATACATATTCGCGCAGTTATCAAGATACGCCCAAGACACTCTACTCAATCGGCCAAGCTCTAACATATGAGCAGCCGAAATGGAGCGTGTCGGTGGGACACACCAATGCCGCTGATGTGTTTCGAGCCAACGGCCGGGACCGCAATGTCTCGGTGTTTGATCAGAACACCTCATCTATATATGGCCAGGTGCGCGTCGTTTATTAATTTGTTCTCTTAAGGGGGGAATACAAATGAAGAATACCATCTACGCGGGAGCGCTTATGCTCTCCATGATGTTAGTGGGCTGCACAAAAGAAAAGCCCTACAAAGAAGTGCCAAAACGCGTGACCGGCGTGGTGGAGATGAATAAGACAGTGATCGACACCGATGCCGATTACCTCTACGCGCCTTCGACGCTGCAAAGCGATCGCAAAGCCACCTCGAGCCGCCCCTACTGGACAAGCGACACCAAACGCGTGCGTTTCGTGTTCGCGGACAACGCTTTGAAGGTCATCCAGCCTGAAGCGGATGGCCGCTTCTCCGAGAATCCCACCAGCGCCCGCGTCGTGATGGCGCTGCCGATCGATCACGTCGATTACAAATGTGCGGAAGATGACTTCGGCAAATGCACTCATAAGGAAGAAGAGAGCAAGGACATTCCCTGGAATAAAAAGAGATTTTTTATTCTAAAGGCGGAGGAAATCGCTCTGATGCAATTCAACGGCATGCCGATGGAAGTGGAAAAATTCTTCGGCTCCTCTTGCACCAAAGAAGTTCGCTCGGAGTTTATCAAAGCGGAGATCACCGGGGACATCATCAACTTGATCTTGGAAAAAACCTTTCAGGACTCATGCCCGAACTTCGCTGACTTCGACGACACTCCGGATCTAAGCTTCACAGTGCGTTTTCAGCACAGCTTCGTAAAAAGAAGCAAGATCGTCTCGCCCGAGTACAAACCGATCCGTTACACCCGCGCGGATGAAGGCAATTTCGGATTCTTCTCCACGCAACAGCTCACGCTCGATGTGGACAACAACGACGTAGTGGGCAGCGAGAAGTATTTCTTCGACCGGTTTAATCCCGAGCGCAAAGAGGTGATCTACTATTTGAGCGAAGGATTTAAAAAGCCGGCCAACGCGGCCATCAGAAAAGCCACCGAAGAATCAGTCGCGGCTATCAATCAGGGTTTAACTAGCGCGGGCGCAAAGTTGCGCTTGAAGCTGGAAGACGCTCCTCCCGGAATGTCGCCGGGCGATATCCGTTACAGCATGATCGTAATGGAAGAAGAGCCGCAGTCCGCGGGATTAATCGGCTACGGACCTCACGCGGCCGATCCGCTGACCGGTGAAGCCATCAGCGCCAAGACCATTATGTATCTCGGCACCATGAAGAAATACATCAAGTACAACTATGATGAATTGGTGCAGGCGAAACAGGCGCTCTCGGCAGCCAACTCAAGCGCCGTTCAACAGGCCAATAGTTTGACCTTGGCCGATTCACTTCGGGCCCGGACTTCTGCCCGCAATTCACCGGCTGAAGCCGCATCCCGCATGGCGCGCGCCGCAGGTTCCATCGGCTCCGATGATGTGGTCAATCACCACATCGATGTGAAAGCGCTGCAAAAATACGCGCTGAATTCCAAAGAGCACTCGGCCATTGCCAAGACCGCTCGTGAAAAAGTGGAATTCATGTCGAAGAATTGCATGATGTCGGGTGAGATGATCAATCTCGCGGGCGATATGGGCGATGGTGTCGACAAAGTTCTTGAAGAAGTGGGAATGAAACCATGGATTCAGTTGAGCGAAGCCGAGAAAGAAAAAGTCATCGCCGTGTTGCTGCCCTTCGTGTGGACTCCGACTCTAATCCACGAAATGGGCCACAACCTCGGTCTGCGCCATAATTTCGCGGGCTCCGAGGACAGCGCCAACTTTTACACTCCGGCTGAACTGGCCGCCATGGGCCTCAAGCGCCCGGCGCAGTACA
>JANMVK010000013.1:0-6721 GCA_031392725.1 Pseudobdellovibrionaceae bacterium | reverse complement strand
CGCCCGCGGCTTTCACGTCGGGTGGAATCGGCAGCTCGGCCGAGTGAAGGGAGTAATTGCGGATTCTGTTCCGGCCCTTCGCCTGAACATCGCCGTAAAAATCAAGCGTGGCCATTTGGGTGGAGTCCTTTCGTTCGACCGAAGGTAAATGATCCAGCTCAAGAATGAGATATTGCCCTTTGGGTAAAAAGGTCCCGATTTCGCCGTTATTAATTCGTTCGGTGAAAGTCGGTTGGATCTTGTCAAATCCGCCGACTTCAATACGCCGGTAATACGGATTTTTCTCCACATCAAAATCCTTGATCGGACCATGGACATAAACTTCCGATGGAAAACACTTAGCCTTATAAACCGTTTTCTTGGCGGTATTGACGTAGAAATTCAGAGGACGGGACAGGACCCACAACGTGGCTCGGCTCAGTTGAGCTGTATTCTTCAGCTTGAGATTGATCGCCGAGACCCACATGTCGCGCGGAATCGCTCCGCCCAACTGAAAATACTGATAGTCGCGATCACCCTGGGCGGGCACCGGCCCCTCAGTGGCCATGGACGCCGAGTAAATTGGCGCCTTGCCTTCGAGTTTATCCAACATGTCTGTGCGAATCAGCCGGTCGCCAATCTTTGGCAGCTCTCCCCTTTTAGCTCCGGCATCGATCCATTGGATCAAAAGCCTCAGCTGGTCTGAGTTCAAGGTACGGTCGCGAACATAGGGACCATAAAATGGATCCGAACTGAACGGGGCCATCAGACCCTGAATTAAAGAACGGCGAATGGCCGCGGCATGTTTTTGAACCTGTTCGTAATTCCTAAGAACCGGCGCGAAAGACTCAAAGTGGCAAACCACGCACTTATTTTCGAGAATGGGTTTTATCTCTTCGTTATATGAAATCTCACGTGTTGGGACCCAAACAAATGGAGTGCCATTGCCATTTTCCTGGTCGATCGCCAATTTTCTGTTGCTCAAGAGGCCGTCCAGAGCTTGGGCCATCCGGTTCCCGGCATTCCCCCTGTAGACTAAATTCCAATCCGTTGGGTTGATGACCACCAATTCGCTGGAGCGGGTTAACCCCAGAAGTTTGGTCATAACTTGTGACGGATCCAAAAGGATGGGGATGTCCAATCCTAAACTTCCGGCTTCCGCAATCACGGACTGACGGAAATCCGACCGTTCCGGATTGATCATAAAAAATTTTATTCCCAGGGATTCGTACTTGTTCTTCATCTCGCGGAGCTCAGAAACCTTGCCGCGCAGGACTTCACAGTTATTCTTTTGGCCAATGATCACGATCGCCTTGGCTTCACTGTATCGGTACAAATGATGACTGATGCCCGAGTGATCTAACAGCGTGAAGTCTTCAATGGTCGATGGCAGCGGCGGTTTCACCTGGGCTCGAGGACGCAGAACCAGGACCGCCACTGTGACCGCGGAAAATAATATTAAAATTAGCAGGGCGGCCGCGCGCCGACAATTGAGCATAGAACCAAAATTCTTTCCCACTTTGAACGCAGTGTCAAATGCCGCGCTGCCATTTTGCTAAACGAAGAGATATTTAACGACTACCGTAATTTAAAGATGAAAACTAAAATACTCCTTCTAAAACGACTTCTTGGTGTGTTCGTGGCGCTTGGCATTTTTGTTGGCGCCTGGCTGATGGACCGGCCCAAGCCGGCCTTGGCCGACATTCAAAGTTTACCCTTTCAAATTACCGAAGTTTCGCAACAAACAGGCGCCATCCACACTCACAAGACATTCCCCGCGCGCCCGGGCTTCTCACATGTGGAGAAGTTCGTCGTCTCGGATACCGCCATGGTCAGTGTGGTGGACTACGACAATGACGGCTGGCCGGATATTTTTGCCAATTCGGCCGCCACTGAAAGCCAGAGCAGCTTGTTCCATAACAATAAAGACGGCACATTCACCGAAGTGTCGAAGCAAGCCGGGTTGGCCATATTCGATCCGACTTTCTCTTTTCTGGGCGGATATTTTTTCGATTACGATAACGACGGCAATAAAGACATTATGATCATCGGCCGCCGCGAAAAAATCCGAATTTTTAAAAATCAAGGAAACGGAACCTTCAAGCCATCCTTAATCATACAGGTGGGCGTGGAAGATTCGGACCGGGCCCCTCTGGCTGCGCTGGTTCCCGCGTTTATAGACTTCAACAATGACGGCTTTATGGATTTCATTGTGGCCAACAAATGGGGCTCTGGGATGCCCAACAGCTTAGTCGACGCGACCAACGGCGGTTTGGTTTTTGTTTTTAAAAATATCGAGGGCCGCCGCTTTGAGCATGTTCCGGATAATTTGGGCATGAATCACAAAGGTTTCACCCGCTCCATCGCCACCTATGACTTGCGCGGCACCGGACGAGCGGATGTGTGGTTTGCCAATGACTTTTCGCCCGATAAACTTTATCTCAACAACGGCGACGGCACTTTTAAAAATTCGTCGGGCAGCATCCTGTCCCACAATTTCAGCCGCAACGGCATGAACACCGATGTGGCGGACTTGGAAAATGATGGACACCCGGTGACCTTCGTCAGCCACATATTCGAAAAGGCATATCGTCCGGCCGGCAATACCATGTGGAAATGGATTGAGGGCGATCAGTTCCAGGAAATCGCGCGCGAGCGGGGCGTGGCCAAATGTGGCTGGGCCTGGGGCGGAAAGTTCATAGACTTGGACAACAACGGGTTTCTGGATCTCGTGGTCGGTAACGGCTTTATCTCGGCCAACAAGAACAAAAACTACTGGTATGCGCTGAGTGTGTTGAGCGGAGCGGATCGCAGCGTGACCGGATCGCCGACCAACTGGCCGCCGATTGGGGATGCGTCCTTGGCGGGCTATCAACAATCCTGCGTGTTTTACAACGACGGCACCGGGCATTTTACCGATGTGGTGAAAGCTACGGGGATGATGGGAGATATTTCCGACGAACGTGGTATCGCGGTCATCGACTATTTGAACAACGGCAGTCAAAGCCTGGTCGTCGCCAATCAAGCCCAGGCTTTGAAGCTCTATCGCGTGGATCAAAGGGATAGCAACAATAAGTGGATCGGCTTTAAGCTGATCGGCGGCAAGAAAAATCGCGATGCTTTCGGCGCGAAAATGAAAGTGCTTTTGGAGAACGGAAAGCAATTGTCCAGACAGTTGCAAACGCTCAACGGCTTTGGCAGCCAGAGCGATGACCGGCTTCACTTCGGTCTCGGCTCCGAGCCCGCCATCAAATCCATTCAACTGACTTGGTCCAGCGGAAAGACGCAGGAATTTTCTGGCTCACAGTACGCGCTTGGCCAGTATCACACGATAGGGGAAGTCCAATGATTCATTTAAAGGGAAAATATGTAATGCCTCATTGGAAAGATCCGCGCTGGACGCTTCTCGCGTTTCTCCTGACCTACGCCATACTGGCGATCGGCTCACCGACATTCACCCGCACACCGGCCCAATTCTTCGCCGCGGTGGGCACTTGTATCGGACTCGATTTTTTGCTGATTACTTTTTATAAACGGGTCAAGCTCGTGCCGTTAAGCGGATTCATCGCGGCCATGGGCACTTTTTTGCTTACGGACTCACCCGAAGTTTGGCCCTATTTCCTCGTGGCCGCATTGTCGATCTTGTCCAAACATTTTATCGTGATGAATGGCAAGCATGTCTTCAACCCCAACAATTTCGGTGTGGTGGTCGCGGTCCTGTTTTGTTCTGATCAAGTGATGTCCGAGCCCGGACGCTGGGGCGGCCATGCCGTGAGCGCGGCGCTGATTTCAATGTTTGGACTGTTCTGCGTGTATCGCGCCAAAAAGCTTGTTCTGTCCCTGACTTACACCAGCATCTTTTTTCTCGGCGTGCTTTTGCGCGCCGAAATATTCAACGCGAACGTAATGCGGGTCATGGCGCCAATGACCGGAGCCGGTTTCCACTTGTTCATTTTCTATATGATCTCAGATCCGGCCACCACGCCGTCAAATAAGAAGCATCAATTCATCTTCGCCGTGTTACTGGCGTCGTTGGACACTTACATGCGCTACAGCCAAATCAAGTATGCGCCGTTTTTTAGCCTATTCATCCTCTGCGCGCTTTATTCCGCAGTACGGGCCCCGCTCAAAGATGCGCCGGCTCCCATGTTCGAAAGACAGCTGGCGTCCTAACGCGCTCCGGGAATTTTTGTGTTGGGATGCTCGCTCAGCCATTCATGCCACTCGCCAAAGTAGCCATCGGCCGCGATTAGTTTTTCGCCGGCCTTGGCATTGTCCACCACATCTCCAAATTGATTCCACTTCCCGCCGCGGTCATTGCTCAATATTAGAGGCTTCCATTGCATTACTGTCAGTGCGCCGGATTCGGGTGTCAGGTAAAACGCCGAAACAGCGAATTCATCGTGATGAATCAAAAAAATCTTCCGTCCGGAAAGTTCCAGCGTAAGAGTTTTTTTTCCGGTTTTATCCAGGGGCACGGCGAGCGACGTCTGTGTGGCCGCATCGTTTAGCCCGAACACGAGCGCATTTGCCGGCAAACGCGGATCCGTCATGTTCGCGGTTCTCGCCATGTAGCCCGGAATGAAGGCCTCACCAATTTCAAAATCCGGTCCGTGACTATGTTTCCGTTCTCGCAAATGCGGCGAGGCGAATAACACGTCGGTGTCCGGATGCGCCTGGCGCCAAGCCTTCCATCTCTGAATGACCACGGGAATCCGCTTCGTCAGCTGATAATTTTTTAGATGTCCGAAGTGGGCTTTGCCTGAAAAAGGATGCCAACGGGAATTCGTGAAGTTGTCGCACATTTCAAAGGTTCCGCCGGAAAAGCCGCAGGTTTCAAAAGCCAGAGGATCATTGGGCGGCCAGTCCGAAAATGGCACCCAAGCCGCGGCGGAACTGCATACTTCACACTGCACCACCAACAGGGCCTCACCGTTCACAGTGTCATTGGCGATGTGATAGCCAATCATAATCCAGCGCGGATAAGCGCGAGCCTGGCCGTTGAACACGACCCCGTAAACCACATCGTCGTCCCGCATATGGGTGGCCTCGCGAACGTTGACGACGTCGGGATTGTTCAACGGCAATCCATAACCGCGCGCTTCCTTGGGCGTTGGCGTCTCCGGATCCGCAACCGGCAGAGCGTAGAATTCCGCAACGGCGGCCGTGAGCACCCGCTGCCAATAAAAATATCCGCCGGTAAACCCGGCGATCAACAGCAGCGCGCCGGCCAAGCTCAAAGTTATTTTTCGTCGATTTGCAGCCACTGATTGACCTTCACGTTGGTGAGAGTGGTGGTGATTTTAGACGCCGGCCAATAGACTTCAATTTTATCCACCACCGGCGCGAGGCCCAAGCCGATATGTTGAACCAGCGGATTCGATCCGCGGCTCCCGCCTGAATCCACGGTCCGGTAAAAAATCTTTTGCTTGCCCTTAATGGTCACGAACACGCGAATGCGGGCGCCGATGCCGGCCTTATTCGAACGCTCTCCACGCAATTTCAGCTGCAGCCAATTATTGCCAAAGCCGGGATTTTTAAACAGCGCGGTCCAGTAATCATCTCCCTCAAATCCTCCACCCATCTGCGCGGCGAAATCGAGGGTGCCATTGCCATCCACATCGGCAAATGAAATTCCATGCCCCTTTTGCAAGTGACCTGTTTCGGAGGCGGTCGTTACATCTAAGAATCGTTTTCCCCCATCGTTCCAGAACAATCGATTGGGCACGAGTTGGTCCAAAGCCGTCGCGCCTGTGCCAAGATACAAGTCCGGATAGCCATCATAGTCCACATCGCCGAAGTTGGCGCCCATCACCGGCATGGCGCGGGCCAGCCCCATCTCCACACTCACATCGGTGAAATAACCTTTGCCGTCGTTGCGGAAAAGGTGCGGATGGCGTTCCACTTTTTTTCCCATGTAGCTGTCTATGATATCCTCAAACCGGATAGGATCCGGAGATTGTCCGTAAGACATAAATAAATCCACGTCACCATCGTTGTCGAAATCGAAAAACATCACAGTGCGGGCCTGCAATAAACCCGGCAATCCCGCGGCACGTGAAACATCCCGGAAGGTCACTTCTCCATCTTTGCCCGGACCCACATTGTGAAACAGCCGGCTGGCGCCCGCGGTTTCCCCAAGAATTAAATCACCATAGCCATCGTTGTCGTAATCTCCCCATGCCACACCTTTATAGTTCCCATTCTTGTCCAGGCCCACACGCTTTGAAACTTCAGTGAATGTGCCGTTCTTATTATTGTGCCAAACTTCGATCCCCCGGGGCTCCATGTTGGTCTCTCCCGTTCCGTAAGCGTCATGGGGGGGCGCGGTTTCATTGGGCACGATAAGGTCCAGCCATCCGTCGTTGTCATAGTCCCACCATGCAGCGGTGTAGGTCGGCTGCAGGCGCAGCACTCCCACGCGCTCGGTGACGTCCTCAAAGGTTCCGTCACAGTGCCCGCGCAAGAGGGAGTTGGGATTCAAACCTTGTGTTTGCTTGTACGCGCCACGCACCAAGAACAGATCCAGACAACCGTCGTTATCATAGTCTCCCTGCTGCAAATTCTTGCCATCGGTGATACCGACTAGGCCCGACGACGCGGTGAAATCTTCAAAGGCGAACTCATCACCCTTCTTGCCGTTGCTTTTTAAAAATATAAGCTGGTGATCCAAACGCGGACTGGAAAGAAACAGATCAAAGGTTCCCGCATTGCGGAAGTCATCCAGGACGGCGGATCCGGC
>JANMVK010000003.1:0-3731 GCA_031392725.1 Pseudobdellovibrionaceae bacterium | reverse complement strand
GACGCCGATGAGCCCGCCGGCCCCCGCACGGTTCTCGATCACCACCGGTTGCCCGAGATTCGCGCTCATGCCCTGGGCCAGCGCACGACCAAACAAGTCCGCCGGCCCTCCCGCGGGGAACGGCACGATGAGCCGTAGCGCCTTCGACGGAAAAGCTTGCGCGAGTGCAATACCTGGCCCGACTGCGATAACAGGAACAATGAAAATGCGCGCTAGGCGATGCATGAGGCGTTCCTTACGGGAACAAGCGATGGCACGTCCCGACGCCGAGTTGATTCAAGCGCCGTCTCAGGCGGCCTGCGCGTGCAATGAATGTCCTTATATGAAACTGAATACCCTGCAAAAAATCGAAAAGGCCTTGGATACGATGGCGCCGCGAATTCAGCTGGCGCCGGCCTTAATTGAAAAAGCCCGTGTGAGCTTAACTCGCATGATGAGCATCACTCGGGGAGAAAAGGTAACATGGCCTACAACATTCCACGCCTAACACAACGGATCCAAACCTTTGCGCCGGGCGTGTTATCGGGATTCTCCGAAGACTTCGCTTCAAACCGTCCCGATCACCGCAATAAAATCCGCCTCGCCGTCAGCGAGGCACTCGCGGACCTCTCGGAAGCGCAGCGGGCTCAACTGTTAAACTTGGAAGAAGTGCCAAGGCTTGAGAAATGGTCGGTGAGCATTTCTCATTGCGCCGCTCTTGGCGGTTGGCTCGCGTCGCCGCTTCCGCTCAAAGTGGGACTTGATATCGAAGTGAAACGGCGGATTCACGACAAGCTGATCAAACGCATCGCCACTGGTGACGAACTCAAGGCCATTCCGGATCCCGCGTTTCTGTGGTGCGCGAAAGAATCCTATTATAAGGCGTTAGCTAAAGATCAACCCGCGGCGGTCACTCAGCTGCAGATCGGCGGCTGGAAAAAAAAGGAGCCGGACTTCTATAACTTCACCGGCAAGGACATGAAGGGTTCGCTATTTTCGATTGTTGATCTTTTGGTCTCCGTCGCTGTAATTTGACACCCCTGGATACGTCTCAATGTGAGAAAAAACAGCCTAAAATCAATAGGTTATGGCTTTAGCAGGGTTAAAAATTTTTTAGCTCAAACTTTGGTCCAGTCTCACCGAAGAGTTTAATGAACTCGTCGCAAGGGACAAAAAATGAAAGCCGAACGCAGGCACGCAGCTCGAAAAGTCGTAGATACCATCCACGTAGCCGAATTGACCTCGTTATCTAGTTACTCGGTGATCGCACGCGAAGGTGTAATTGTAGATGCCTCGCAAACCGGTTTCCTGGTGAAGGTCGACCGCACGGCTTTGGTTCCGAAAGAATACCGCGACAATTTAAATATGACGAATTTAGTCGGCCACCAAGTGGTGATGTATCTGCCGCAAATGAATTTGGATTTAGACGGCACCATCACGCGCGCCGATCATGTCGGCAAAGGCCGTTTTGAAATCGCCATTACGTTTTCACCCGATGTGCCGGAATATTGGCGCGGTTGCCTGGTGGAATTGCTGCCGGCCCCGGGCGAAATTAAAGACGAAGAACAGCCTCCGGTAAAACCGTAAATATTAGAGATCTACCCATCCGCTAAGATTATCTTCCTGAATAAAAGTGAGCGAGTAATGTAATGGCAGGAACCACGACAAAACTTCGGCTAGCGCTTTTTGATCTTTGGGATCCGGTGCGCCCATGGACTCTAAGGAAAATACTAAATCGGTTTGTTTGAAATCGCGGCTGGTGGCCACTGCGATGCGCGGCTTTTGAATGCCTTGGTCTTTTAAAAAGTGATTGAGGATATCGCGCACGTAAGGTGGTAGATATTGATCCGTCGGCGCGCCGATGATGGGGCGCTCGGTGAAATCAATCTCAGTGGAATCCGTTCCGGCCCATGGTGTGACGAAGCGGCCGGTTTCGACAAAATTCCACAGCATGCCGTAGGTGAAAACATAATCTGGCGCCATTTTGTGGGGATTGACCACCATTCCGATTCCGCGGCCGGCTAGCCAGCGCACGATATTAATAAACGGCTCTTCGCCCTGGCCGGTGCGCACGCGAAGATAGGGCCAGCCGTCAGGCCCATGCAGAGGATCCCCGCCTTCGAGGACCTCAACTTTCATCGAGACCACCGAGTCTAGAAACTTCAATTCCCACTGGTCGTCGCGGGAGTTTTCCGGCAGTTGAAGGAGCTTTTCGAATTCCATGGCCCAGTCCTACAACTGCCGCCTTTGGTCGCGCAACAGAAATACCTACATTATGCCGAAAAGGGGAGCGACAACAGGAGTTTACATAATGGATCGAAATTCAGACACCAAGCCCAAAAACTTCCGCTCCGCGATTGACGAGCTGGAGCGAAACACCGACCGCAACGGCACCGACTTCCGCGCGCGGCTGGAAGAGGAACTGAGCAAAATAAAAGACACCTTATCCAAGCTCGAGCCGCACATTGATGACATCAAAACCAAGGTCACCGACGAATTCCACACCACCAAAGACAAAGTGGAAAAAGAAGTGCAGAAAAATCCGTGGGCCGCGATCGGCCTTGTGGCTTTGGTTTGTTTTATTCTTGGCGCGATCTTCTCGCCCCGGAAAGGCCGCGATTGAATTGGTTGTTGCGGTTGGTATGGCTGATGTGGGGCAAGCACATGCTGGTGCGTGAAGCGAAACGCCGCACGCTCGCCGTGTATTTGCGCGCGCTCCGCGCCGGCCGGCTTTCCGTAATGGCGTTTCTCGCGGTGTTTTTAATTTTGCAATTGATGATGCTGTCGGCGGTGGGTGCTCTGGTCACTGCCGTTTATTTATGGGATCATGAATTCCAGGCCAAAATAGAGTTATTGTTCTGGATTTTCACCGGAACTTTCGCAGTGCCTGCCATTCTCCTCACTATACTTATGTCCGAACGTTTGTGGTTTCGCCTATCAGGCGCCCACAAACTGATGGACGACGTGAATTCCGCACGACAATAGTCGTGACGTACAAATACTCTTGAACCAAGAAGTGGAATGTCCAAAAATCAAAGACATATGAAAATTAGAACAGCACTTTGTTTTATCGTGGCTCTCCTCCAGCCTGCACAATCTTGGGCAACTTGTGGGGCGCCCGTTGGAAGCATCGGACAAATTCAATGGATCACTCCGAATTTAAGATATTGCGACGGCACCAACTGGGTCACGCTCACCTCAAGTCCGTCGGTGTCCGTGTGTGTCACGCCTGGTGTGATCCGATATAACACTGGCGCCTTGCAGGTCTGCGGCAGCACTTTATTCTGGAACAATTTCACTATCTCCGCGGCCATCGGCACTTGTACTAAACTCGGGGCCTTCCAATTCAATTCCTCGCGCAAGTGGGTTGAGTACTGTGATGCCACCGGATGGCGCCCGATTGCCAGTGCGGGCTGCGTGCACGCACTGTTAACTTACACAACCGCGCAATCGACTTCTTTTGTGGTGCCGGCTTCGTGCACCTCCATGGTGGTCAAAGCTTGGGGCGCGGGCGGCGGCGCGGGCGCGGGGAACACCGGCGTCGTGTCCGGAGCTGGTGGCTCGGGCGGATACGCTTCTGGGATTGTCCCGATCACTCCCGCGGCCACAATTAATATCATCGTGGGCGGCGGCGGCAACGGCGCATCCACTTACATATGCCCGCACTTATTCCTGTCAGGGTATGTGATTGGGCAAAGCTTCCGGAAGTATTATCGTAGATATTGAGTATTCTTCCTGAATTTGAAATTCCT